>NZ_BAAAHE010000020.1:109702-174854 GCF_039525035.1 Sporichthya brevicatena | reverse complement strand
GAGGCCGGGCCGGTGCGACGGGAGGAGTGACGTGCCGCGGTGGCGGCGTACCAGCGGTCGAACGCGCCCTGAGAACCGATGGCGGCGGCGATCGCGGCGAGGCCGAAGAACATCTGGAGGCACTGGAAGAAGTCCTCGTTGGTGATGTAGTTCGGCACGACGTAGAGCAGGATCGGCGCGACGATCGCGGCCGCCACCGTGCGGCGGCCGGAGATCGCGAGCACCGCGAGCACGATCAGCGACTGGACGAAGAAGTAGCTCTCCGCGCTGACCGAGCCGAACATCGAGGCGTACAGGGCGCCGGAGATGCCGGCCAGGAAGCCGGCGATGCAGAACACGATCGTGCGGGAGATGTTGACCGCCAGACCGAGGGTGGACAGCGCGACCGGGGCATCGGCCATGCCGCGCAGGAGCCGGCCCAGGCGGGAGCGCTCGATCCAGAGCACCAACCCGACGCAGGCGACCGCGATGGCGAGCAGCAGGTAGTAGTAGTGCGACTCGGAGGTGTCCATGTCCCAGAAGGTGGGCCGTTCGGTGTCGACCGAGCCGAACCCGAACATGTAGTCCTTGGCGTAGAAGAACTGGTTGAGCACGATGCCGAAGCCCAGGGTCGCGAGGCCGAGGTAGAGCCCGGACAGGCGGATCGCCGGGACCGCGATGATCAGGGAGACCGGCACGCAGATCAGCCCGGCGATCAGCAGCGCCGCCGGCCAGGGCATGCCCCGGCCGAGCATGTGGGCGAAGGTCGAGGCCCCGATCGCGGCGAAGCCGATCTGGCCGAGGGAGATCTGCCCGGAGATGCGCACCAGCAGGTGCAGGGACATGAACAGCCCGACCTGGGTCAGCGCGACGTTCCAGGCGATCTGGTGCGTGCCCGAGAACGCCGGGACGGTCAGCGCCGCGGCCAGCACGAGGCCGAGGATGATCCGCCGGTCGCGCGGCGAGAGCCGGCTCTCCTTGGCGGCGCGTGGTTTGACCTGGCGGCCGACCTCGACCAGGTGCCGGCGCGGGATGACCAGCAGACCGATGAACAGCACGATGAACGGCACCGTGAGGTCCAGACCGGCGAGCTGCTCGGAGGAGGTCGACAGGTCCTTGGACACCAGCTTCTGGGCCAGTGCCACGATGACACCACCGACGAAGCACATCGGCAGGTTGCGGAACAGCGCGATCGTGGCGGCGCCGAAGGCCTGCACGATCAGGACCGCGAGGACGTTGACGTCGACCTGCTGCTGGGTGGAGGCGAACAGGATCCCGGACGCGGAGGCGAAGATCGAGCCGATCACCCACGCCGTGCGGCGGACCCGGGTCGGGGACTCCCCGGTCATGTCGAGCAGCTGCGGGTCATCGACCACACCGCGGATCGCGGTCCCGAGGCGGGTGTAGCGGAAGAAGGCGAACAACCCGATCGCGGCCGCGGCGCCGATGCCGACGGTGATGCACTGATCCACCGTCACACCCACGCCGGAGATCGAGAACGCCTCGTCCTGCGGGAGGAAGTAGTCGAACCGGCGACCCTGACCGGTGTAACGCAGGACGATGAGCGCCTGGATGAACACCAGCAGACCGACCGTGCCCACGATCTTGTAGGCCGTGGAGACCGGCGCCAGACCCGCGGCCAGGCGCTCCATCACCAGACCCACCAGCGGGCCGATCACGAACACCACCACGAACGCCGCCACCGGCCACGCCATGCCCTGCTGCTGTCGCAGGTCGAAGAAGGCGTAGGCCGAGAGCGCGCAGACCGCGCCGTGACCGAAGTTGAACACGCCCGAGGTCTTGTACGTCAGCACCAGACCCATGGCGCAGATGCCGTACACCGAACCCGTGACCACACCGAAAATCAGATAAGGCAGGTACTCGTTCATGCGACCGGCACCTCCCCGTGCAGCTCACCGGCGAGGCTGCTCCGGCAGACCCCGCACTCACCGAATCCACGCGCGACCGCGTCCGCGGCGCTGATCTCCGTCACGGCCTTGCCGCGGGCGATCGGGCAGTGCGTGCGGTGGACGATCGTCATGCCCGGGCCGACCACCAGCGCGAGCGACTCCTCGGCCGCCGACTCGGTCGTGGTCCCCTCGGGCTCGTCGGCGGCGTGCAGCTGCAGCCGGCCGCGCTTGGTGACCGTCACCGACCAGCCCATCACGTCGGCGAGGTCGAACATCAGCTGCCGCTGACCGAGGCGGACCTCACGGGAGGCGACGGTCAGGAAGTAGACCGCGCCGCAGGCGGCCACCGCCGCACCGAAGCACGCCACCACGACCCACACCTCCTGCTCCCGCAGGCGAACCTCGCCACTCACACCGATCCAGGACCACACCCCGATCGCCGCACCGAGCACCGCGAGCACCACCGCCCGGGTCAGGTCCGACCGGCGCCACGGCACCGGCTCGCGCAGATAGCGCCGCCGGCGGCGCGGGCTCGAGGGCCCGGCGGTGGCCGGGCGGTCGACCTCGATGGCTTCGGTGTCGTCCGCGTTCACGGCACCGGTGTTCACCGCAGTCGTCCCGGAGGTCTCAACTGCGGACATGGGCGCCCGCACCACGCGCTTCCAGCTCCCGAACACCGAGTTCGCGCTCGAGCAGATTCCCGACCCGGCGCAGCTCACGCCACTCGTCCCGCAGGTCCGCGGTGATCCACAGCACCGCCGCGACCCCGAGCAGGAACACCCCGGTCAGACCAGCCGAGACGATGTAGGGCAACTGCTCGGCCACATGCTCGGTCCCCGACGTGCCGATCCACCCGATCAACAGGGACACCGCGCCGGCCAGCGCGCACGCGATCGCGATCGTGCGGTCCCACTGGGACCGAACCAGGTTCAGGAATTCCATCGCGCCGACACTCCCTTTGCACCGAGGAACGCTGCGGCCAGCAGACCGAGCAGCGTGAGACCGACCAGGGCCAGATAAATGGCCGAGAAGTCGCTGGACAGGAAGGCGGGCAACCCCGCCGACATCAGGGCCGCGCCGACGCCTGACGCGGCGTCACCGGCTCCGGCCTGGGGCGCGAAGTCGACCGTGGGGACTCCCCCGGCCGGGGTGGCGGGCAGCGCTCCGATGCCCGCGAGGTCGGTGGCCGGGGCGGGTGCCAGCGGCAGACCGCCGGAGCCGGCACCGGCCGCGTCGACGGCCGGGACGGCACCCAGGCCACCCTCGGGACCGCCCGCGGTCTCGGGGGCCCGCTGCACCATCGCGGCGGTCGCACCGACGATGAACGTCGCCGGGGTCTCGCCCTGGTAGAAGGGGTTCTCCGGCGGCGCCGGGAACGTGTAGTTCACGGTGAACACCCCACCGGTGATGCCGTCCTTGAGCTCACGCGGCGCGGTGTAGGCCAGCGTCACACCCTGAGCCTTGAACGCGTCGACCACGGCGTCGGCCGGAACGGCGTACTTCTGCGTCTCACCCTCGAAGGGCTGGGTGACGACGAAGTAGCCGTTGATGAACCCGATCTTCGGCTCGACCAGCGTCGCACCCCCGTTCGGGATCGGCAGCGGCGGAGCCGGGATCGGCTCCGGAGCCGGAACGCCGGGGATCGGCACCGGGAACGGGATCGGGTACGAACTCGGCGTCTGCTCCGGGATCCGCAGCACCAGGCCGGGGATCGAGATCTCGTCGATCGTGAAGTTGGAGGTCCGGGTCAGCGTGCCGTTCGCGTCCGCGACCACCGAGACCGCCGAGTCGAAGCCCTTCAGGCTCACCAGCGGACCGAGCACCGTCAGCGGCGAGGACGCGGTCGCGTTCGCGACCACGTTGCCGTCCGGGCTCTCGTCCACCTCGGAATGTGACACCGCGCCAGATCCGGCCGAGCCGGCGATCGCGTCCGCGACCGTCGAGGTCGAACGGCTCGTCGCCGAGAGTTCGATGCCCGGGTAGTTCACCCGCGCAGGCGCGCTGCCGAACGTCGAGGACGCCGTCAACGGGTACGGCGGCACCGGGATACCGAACAGACCCGACACCACACCGGGCGCGGTCGGCACGTAGTCACCGAAGTACGGGAACGACGCGTTCGCGTCGCCCTTGTCGAGCGAGGACTGCGCGACGTCGGTCTGCGGCCCACCGCCCTCGGGGCGGACGCCGCCCGGGATGGTCGAGTTCGTGAAGTACGCATCGACCACGACCGATCGGGCGCTCGCGTTGTAGAAGGACTCGACGTCCGCGTCCGCGGCCGGAGTCCACGCCAGCGTGGACGCTCCGACCAGAGCGACGCCGACGAGCCCGGGCATCAGCCAGGACGTGTTCCTCGCGAGCCCTCGTGTGCGCGGCATTCGCCGCCTCCCTTCGCCGACATCAGCGATGGATCTGGATTCGATCTCGAGACTGGATTGAGTGTCTGGACTCCATGTAGCCAGCAGGTACTATACAGACGTTTCGTGTGGGTTCAATCACATCTGTGCTAGCTTGGCCGTCTTGTCTGGACACAGTGTTCAGATGCATGGTCCATTTGTCTAGACCCTGTAGGTTCTGGAGGCGAAGTGGCTGGTCAGGACGTCGTCGACGGTCTTGCGGTGCGTGAGGTGTCGGTCCGCTACGGCGGTCACCTGGCGGTGGACCGGATCAGCCTGGACGCCCCGAAGGGCCGGATCACGGGCCTGATCGGACCGAACGGTGCCGGCAAGACGACGACCTTCAACGCCTGCACCGGCCTGCTCCGGCCGACCTCGGGAACCGTCCATCTCTTCGGGGAGGACGTCACCGGTTCGACCCCGCACCACCGCGCGCAGAAGGGCCTGGGGCGCACGTTCCAGCGGATGGAACTGTTCGACTCGCTCACGGTGCGGGACAACGTCTCGCTCGGCCGGGAGGCCGGGCTCGCCGGGTCGAAGCCGTGGCGGCACATCCTGGGTCGGCGCTCGGACGCCGGTGTCGTCGCCGCCGCCGTCGACGAGGCGATCGAGGCGTGCGGCATCACGAACCTGATCGACCGTCGGCCCGCGGACCTGTCGACCGGTCAGCGGCGTCTGGTCGAACTCGCCCGCTGCATGGCCGGCGGCTTCCAGGTCATGCTGCTCGACGAGCCGTCCTCCGGCCTGGACAAGACCGAGACCAAGCGGTTCGGCGAAATCCTGCGCTCGCTGGTCGCCGATCGCGGGGTGGGGATCCTGATCGTCGAGCACGACATGTCGCTGGTCATGTCCACCTGCGACTACATCCACGTCCTGGACTTCGGCAAACCGATCTTCGAGGGAACGGCCCGGGAGGTCGGAACCTCGGACCTGGTCCGGGCGGCGTATCTCGGCAGTGAGGCCGTCGAGGAGTCCCTCGACGTCAACTTCGACCCGGCGGAGGTCTGACATGTTCGAGCTGCGCGGTGTCCACGCCGGCTACGCCGGCACCACCGTCCTGCGCGGGGTCGACCTCGTCGTCCCGCCCGGATCGGTCGTGGCGCTGCTCGGCGCGAACGGCGCCGGCAAGACCACCCTGCTCCGCGTCGCGTCCGGGCTCATCCACGCCACCGAAGGACAACTGGTCCTGGACGGCGAGGACGTCACCCGCAAAGCCCCCCACCAGCTCGTCAAGCGCGGCATCTGCCACGTCCCCGAAGGCCGCGGCATCTTCCCCACCCTCACCGTCCGGGAGAACCTGGTCCTCCAATCCCCCGCCGGCAAAGAAACCGAGTCCATCGAGAAGGCCTGCTCCGCCTTCCCCCGCCTCGGCGAACGGCTGAACCAGGCCTGCGGCACGATGTCCGGCGGCGAACAACAGATGGTCGCCCTGGCCCGCACCTACGTCCAGAACCCCAAGGTCGCCCTGCTCGACGAAGTCTCCATGGGCCTGGCCCCCAAGATCGTCGACGAGATCTTCGAATTCCTCGCCCTCCTGCGCGACCAACGCTCCTCGCTCCTGCTCGTCGAGCAGTACGTCACCCGCGCCCTCGAGGTCGCCGACTACGTCTACCTGCTCAACAAAGGCGAAATCGCCTTCGTCGGCCAACCCTCCGAACTCGACGGAGCCGACGTCTTCGCCGAGTACGTCGGCGTCGACGTCGGCCACTGACGCCCGCCCCTGCACTGGAGATGTCATCTCCAGTGCACGGGTCAGAACCCCTTCGGCAGGCCGCGGAGGCAGGTGACCTTGCTGCCGCGGGGTGAGCCGTACCCGCGGTCAGTGATGGTCAGGCTGTAGTAGCAGTCGCTGAGCTTCGGCGGCGCGCCCCGCACGAACGTGATGCCGGGGGCGAGGCCGTCCAGCTTCTCGTCGGCGATCTGGCCGAGTCCGTCGAGGATCAGGGCGGTCGTGATCTCCCCGGCACCCGCCTTCGTCGACACCTTCGCGATCGCGGCCTCGAGCAGCTTGCCCGCGGCCCAGCCGTAGATGGTGTTCTGGTCGATCGAGGACCCGGGCGCGTAGGTGTCGTAGGCGGCGCGGAACGCGCGGACCCCGGCGGAGTCGCTGGCGGTGAACGGCGCGTTGCCGGTGCCGAGGTAGAGCCCCATCGCGCGCAGGTTCGGGTCGCTCGACACGGCCTCGCTCACCGAGATGGCCCCGACGGCGACAGCCGGCTCGTAACCCAGGGCGCGGCACGACCGGGCGGCGCGGCTGTCGGACGCGCCCTCCATGGCCATAAACAGCACCTCGACGCCCGCACTCTTCATCGCCTGGCACTCGGCGGTGTAGTCGGGCGCCGTGATCGAGGTGACCTTCCGCAGGGTGAACTCCAGCCCGGCGGCCTTCACCATCGGCTCGAAGTTCTCGTTGATCTGGCCGCATGCGCCGGCTTCGACGCAGTAGAGCAGCCCGACCTTCGACCCACCCGTCGCCGCGGCCGCCTCCTTGATCGCTCCGGCGTACGCCGCGAACGGCGTCCCGCCCTGCGGGAACAGGTAGGGGCTCGCGAACCAGCCCGGCTCGATCAGATCCCCGCCGATGAAAGGAATCCGGGTCCGCTCCGCGAACTGACGGGCGGCCGAGAACGTCGTCGGGACGTACGCCGCCACGATGGCGACCGCACCCTTGTCCTTCACCAGGGTCGTGAGGTTGCTCGTGACGCGAACGGGGTCGGCGGCGTCGTCCATCTGGTGCAGCTGCACCGGGTGGCACGCGAGTCCGCCGCGGGCGTTCACGTCCCGGGCCCACAGCACCAGGCCGGACCGGACGTTCGCGGTCGCGGCACCGATGATGCCGCTCGCGGGCGCGGTCTGCCCGAGGACCACCGGCGCCAGCGGCTTGGTGCAGCCGCCCGGCGCGGCCGGACGACCGGGCTCCGCTCCGCTCCTGACCGGAGCTGTCGAGGCGCGGTCGACGGACCGGGCCGGAGCGGACCCCGTCCCGTTCTGATCCACCGTCACCGGAGTCGTGCCTCCCGGCGCCGCAAGGTCCGCGGTCGGCGCGGACACGGCCGCTTCCGACACCGAGCCGGCACTCGGCGCGGCCGCGACCGCTTGCCCGCCCAGGCCGGACGCCCGCTCGATCCGGTCCTCGGCGATGCGCGTCCCGCACCCCGTCAGCAGGCCGACCGCGACGAGTGCGGCACCGATCCGGCGGATCGAACGGGTCGCGCGCGGCATGCAGCCCTCCCGGCAGTCGTGGGTGGACTGAAAGTAGCAACGCTACTTATCTAGAGCAAGACGCTCCTCATGTCGGGCCCGGCACTACTTACGCCGTACGATGCCTCCCATGCCCACGCCCGCCGCGCGCCGTTCGTCCGTGGAGGTGCGGCGGGAGCTGCTGCGGGCGGCCGAGACGGTGTTCGCCGAGAAGGGCTACGCGGCCGCGACCAGCCGCGATCTCGCGCGGGCGGCCGGGGTGAGCGAGTCGGTGCTGTACCGGCATTTCGGGTCGAAGTCCGGGCTGTTCGCCGAGGCGGTCGTCGCGCCGTTCGCGGACGTTCTGGAGGCGTTCCCGGGCATGATCGCCCGCACCGTCTCCCAGCCGTTCGAGGTCGAGCAGCTCATGCGGCTGTTCCTCTCCGAACTCCTGGCCCAGCTCGGCTCCCACCGCCGGACGCTGCGCATGTTCCTCGCCGTCGAGGACCAGCTCGACGAGGAGACCCGCGCGCTGTTCTACGACCGGTTCAACACCGTCATCACGAAGCTGGCGGAGATCGTCGAGCCGCAGTCGCGCCGGTTCGACCGACCCGTGAACCCGCTCGGCACCGACGGCAACGTGCGCGCCACCTTCGGGCTGGTGCTCTCGTTCGTCCTCCTCGACGACTGGCTGCTCCCACCGGACCGGCCGACCACCGACGAACTTCTCGACCACCTCGGCGCGGTGCTGCTGTACGGCGTGTGAGTCAGCCCCGCCGCAAGGCGGCGCGGACGAAGTCGGTCCACATCGCGACCTGGCTGTCGCCGTACCCGGTCCGGCCGGCGCTCTCCCAACGGGCGAGGCCGATGCTCATGTGCACGTTGGACCAGGTGTGCCACGGTGCCGCCGCCCGGAGCTGTCCGTGCAGGACGTGCTCGGCGCCGGTCTCGTCGACCGCCACGACGCGGTGCGCGGCCTGCCGCCGGTGGGCGGTGTCCCACTCGGTCTCGATCCGCGCCTCGGTGACGGTGAGCAGCTGCCCGTCCCGCCAGACCCAACCCCGGTTCATCGCGGCCGCGCGGGCCGGGTCCTCGGGGAAGTCGTCCCGCCAGTGCGCCGTCGTCGGGTCCTGAAGGCCCGTCACGTGCACGGCATAGTCGTCCCCGAACACGGCCACCAGCCAGTGGATCGCCGACGCTCCCGCCGGGTCCTCGGTGCGCGCCTCACCCCACGAGCGGTCACGGACGGCGTAGGAGTTCACCTCGAACTCCTCGCCCCGCAGGCGCAGCGTCCCGGTCGAGCGCATCACCTGGTCGAAGTGCCGGTTCGACGGCAGCATCGCGGGCGGCATGATCGCCGTCTGCGTGACGTCGAAGCCGTTCCCGCGAGCCGGGTCGTCGTAGGTCATCCGGATCGACTGCAGGGGCTCGACCACCTGGTAGCGGTAGCCGTTCGGCAGCGTGACATCGGTGAGGTCGCCGCCGTCGTCGGTGATCGCGGTGTCGGGCACGAAGTCGCGCATGTCGAACAGGTCGGCCTCGAGCTGCGAGCCGACGAACCCGCGCCAGCACCAGGCGCCACCGCTCATCAGCCGCAGGTTCGGATGCAGCCAGATGTAGTTCAGGCAGTGGATGTCGGCCTCGGGCACGTTGAAGCCCGCGAACACGGTCTCCACCAGCGCGGGGTGGTCGTTCTCCTCCCGCGCCGCCCGGTGCATCCCCTCGTCGTGCGGCTGGGCCTGCCCGAACCGGTCCGCGGTCTGGGCGTTCATGAAGTACGAGGTGTTGGCCGAACCCGTTCCGCTCATGGGTCAACCCTGCCCGAGATACCTCAACGCCCGCTGGGCGGCCAGGGCCCCGCACATGCCGTGGGCACCGGGGCCGGGTGGGGTGGCGGCCGAGCACAGGTACATGCCGGGGACGCCGGTGTCGTACGGGTGCGGGGTCAGCCGCGGGCCGAGAAGCAACTGGGGCGTGCTCTTCGCGCCGGTGACGATGTCGCCGCCGACGAAGTTCGGGTTGTACCGGGCGAACTCGGTGGGGGTACGCACCGCGGTGCCGACGATGCGGTCCCGAAATCCCGGGGCGAAGCGCTCGATCTGTGCGGTGATCGCCTCGGTGGCGTCGCCGGTCCAGCCGTGGGGCACGTGAGCGTAGGTCCACAACGGCGTCACGCTGCCGGCGCATCGACTCGGGTCGGCGACGTGCTGCTGCGCGACGAGGACGAACGGCCGCTCGGGCATCCGCCCGGCGTGGACGGTCTTCTCGTTGGCCGCGATCTCGGCGAACGTCCCGCCGAGGTGGACGGTGCCGGCGCGGCCGATCGCCTCGTGCTTCCACGGGACCCCGCCCTCGACGGCGAAGTCCACCTTGAACGCCCCCGGTCCGTGTTGAAAGCGCCGGTAGGCACGGGCCACCCCGCCGGGGAGGCGGTCGCCCAGGATGTCGGCGAGGGCGCCGGGCGCGACGTCGAACAGGACCACGTCGGCGGGCGGCAGGTCGGCCGCGGCCCGGACGTGGACGTTCACCTCGATGCGCCCCCCGTGGTCGGTCACGACGCTCGCGAGCGCATCGGTGATCGCCCGCGAGCCACCGGCGGCGACCGCCCAGCCGTACTTGTGACCCGCCGTCAGGATTCCCAGACCGATCGCCGAGGTGAACGGCCGGTTCAGCGGGCGGATGGCGTGCGCGGCGACCCCGCCCCACAGCGCCCGCGCCTCGTCGGTCGAGAACCCCCGCGCCAGCACCGCGGCGGGGAGGGCCGTCGGGATCCCGAACCGCGCGAGCCGGATCGGATGGGAGGGGAACCGGATCAGCGGTTGCAGGATGTCCTCGGCGAGGGCGTCGTAGCCCTCCGACGTCCGCTCGAACAGCGTGCGCCAGCGCTTGCCGTCCGCGCCGAGACCGGCGGCGGTCTCGGTCACCGAACGGTGCAGCAGCGCCGCGCGGCCGTCGTCGAGCGGGTGGGCGCAGTCGATCTCCGGCCACCGCCAACTCAGGCCGCGCTTCTCCAGTTCCAACTCGTGCAGAACCGTCGATCCCACCGCGATCGGGTGGACGGCCGAGCAGTGGTCGACGAGCAGGCCGGGCACGATGGCCTCGGACGTGCGGGTGCCACCGCCGATCTCGGCGGTGGCCTCCAGCACTGTCACGTCGACCCCGGCCTGAGCCAGGACCGCGGCGGCGGCGAGCCCGTTCGGGCCAGCCCCCACCACGACGGCGGTACTCAATGCGCGCTGCTCAAGCAGGCTGCTCGGCCGGCTGACCCGTGGACTTCGGGACGCCGTTGCGGATCGAGTCCGGGACCCGGTAGTTGCCCGGGCGGACGTAGCCTTCCTTCGTCCAGGTGACGTTGAGCGTGATCGGGCCGTTGGGCAGCCACGGCTGCTCGTTGACGGCCTCCGGAACGCTCCACCAGCCGCGCTCGAGAATTCCACCCTCGGGGGTGTCGAGCAGACCGACGTCGATGACCTTGTAGGTCTGCGTCGGCTTGTGGATCGGCTGCGACTCGACCCAGACCACGATGAACTCGCCCGGCTCGAACTGGACCCGCTTCTGGATCGCGGTCAGCAGACGCTCGTCGTGGAAGTGGCCGTCACCGAAGTTGAAGCCGACGATCGAGTTGCACGCGAACTCGGCCTCGCGGACCGTCCAGGTGTCGAGGTCGGGCACGTGGTGCATGAACAGCGAGTACAGGCCACGGGCCTGGCTGTGCATCGTCCGCCAGCCGATCGTCTGCTGCATGGTGATCTCGGCGATCGCGTCCGGGTAGCCCATGCCCTGGGTCAACTGGTCGATCTGGTTGAGGTGCGGGCGGGGCGTGAGCTTGTTCAGCTTGGCCTCGACCTCACGGGACTTGAACGCCCACTGCGCCGAGGCCCAGTTGCCCGCGTACTGCCGCATCGAGGGCAGGAACGAGACCAGGTCGGGGCGGAGGTTGCCGAGGATCGGGAACGTCAGGCCCATGACGAGGACCAGGAGCAACAGGCCACCGTTGATGTCGCCGACACCGAAGCCGTCCTGCGCCGGGTAACCGGCGAAGAGGAACACCGTGGCGTAGGCGAACATGATGTTCCACTCCAGCGGAACCGCGAGCGGGAACGCGGAGACGATGAACAGGTGAAAGATCACCATGCCGACGACCGTCGCGATGGTGAGCTCACGGTTGGTCGAGAACAGCAGGATCAGCGGGAGCGCGAGCTCCACGGCCGTGCCACCACCGTGCGCCAGGAAGTTCGAGATCTTGCCCGGGCGGATGTCCGTCGGGAAGTCCCGGTACATCATCCGCTTGATCTTCTTCGACGGCAGCGCCGGCGAGTTGGACATCATCGGCGCGACGACACAGCCGAAGTGGTGACCGAACTTGGAGATGCCGGCACCGATCCAGATGATGCAGATCGCGATCTTGACCGCGACGATCATGTCGACGAAGTCGAACAGCGCGAAGAAGAAGATCCAGGGCGCGTACTGCTCGGTGCGCGCGGCGAGGAACACCACCGTGTCCCGCAGACCGATCAGGCCGATCAGGACCAGCGGCGGGATCAGCAGCGCCTCGTTGACCAGCCCGCCGTCCTCGGGCGAGCAGATCGCGACCAGCAGGCTCGCGAGGAAGGCCAGGTAGAGGACGACGTCGACGATCGTCCGGGAGTCACCCGCGGTGAAGGGGACGCGCTTCCACGGGCGTACCCGCAGGGTGCCGACCTTCGCCCAGAACCGGATGCCCGCCGTCATCGGCTTGAAGGTGCCCGAGAGCGGACCCCACGACCCGGCGACCCCGATGGCCTCCAGCAGCATCGTCCACATGACGAGCTTCTGGAAGACGATCGGCTGGTCCCACCACTGGTCGACCTCCCAGGGCTTCATCCCGATGTCCGAGGTCAGGACGGCCAGGGTGACGCCGATGCCGATGTAGAAGAACAGCAGCTTGAAGATGTAGATGGTGTGCACCATCTTCGGCGTCCCGAAGCCGTACTCGCACCAGTGCAGAGCCAGCGTCTTCGTCCGCTCCATGAGCGGCTTCTGCAGGAAGGTCTCTGGGTCGACCGGCGGGAAATCAGGTTCCTTGAATCCCATGCGCGCACTCCCGGGACGTACGTGAGCAAAACGGATCAACAGTGCGCCCCACGCTAGGACAGGCTGTGACGCGGGCCACTAGGCGCAGCTCACGAACTGCCCGCGACTTGTTGTGACTCGGGCACAGTCCCGGCCCGGGATCAGCGCAGGGCCGCGGAGACCGCCTTCTGGAGCCGTCGGTGCAGCTCGGCGGTGGCGTCCCGATCGGTCCGGACACGGACGAGGCGCAGCCCCTCCCCGGGTTCCAGCGCCGCCTCGAGCTCGGCCGGCGTGGTCGCGGTGGTCGCCGGGACGCCGGCCGCGGCGGCGTCGGCGACCAGGTCCAGCGAGTGCGGGGTTCCGAACACACGCTCGAACCCGGCGATCCCGGCCTGCGGGAGCATCGAGAAGATCCCGCCCCCGTCGTTGTCGACGACGACCACCGTGAGGTCCGGCCGGGGCTCCTCCGGCCCGAGGACCAGCCCGTTGCGGTCGTAGAGATAGGTGAGGTCGCCCATCAGGGCGGCGGCCGGGCCCCCGCCCGCGGCCCGGTGAGCCAGGGCGGCACCGACCGCGGTCGAGACGACGCCGTCGATCCCGTTGACCCCGCGGTTGCCGAGAACCCGCAGGTCGGCGCGGGCGGGCAGGCACAGCTCGAGGTCGCGCACCGACCGGCTTGGGCCGGTGACGAGCAGGGCGTCGGCGGGGAGCACGCGGCCGAGGGTCCGGGCGACGCCGGGCTCGGTGAGCTCGCCGGCGTCCTCCAGGACGCCCTCCACGGCCGCGCCGGCGGCGGCGCCGGCCTCCTGCCAGCGGGCGAGCCAGCCGCCGGGGGTGCGTCGGGCCGTGGGCACGGCGGGGAGGACGAACTCGGCGGTGCGGGTCGGGTCGGCCCACCGGGCGGCGGGGTCGACGACGACCTGGCGCGCCGCCCCGCGGATCCACCCCATCAGCGAGCGGGTGAGACCGGGGCGCCCGACCGTGACGACCAGGTCGGGGCGCAGCCGCGCGAACTCGGGGTCGGCCAGCACCAGCGGGTAGGCGGCGACCGCGTTGGGGCCGAAGCGGGCGTTGCCCGTCGGCTCGGAGAAGACGGGCCAGCCGCAGGCCTTCGCGAGCGCGACCGCCGCGGCGGGGTCGACCGCACCGGCGCCGACGACAACCGCACCCCGCTCGGGCACATCGGTGCCGAGGATCGCGGCGAGGTCGGGGCGCGGGCCCGGCGTCGGCGGGGTGACGGTCACCCAGGGACCCCCACCGGCGCGACCGTCGAGGGGCTCCGGCCAGTCCTCGGTGCCGTCCGGCGTCAGCGGCTCGCGGAGCGGGACGTTGAGGTGCACCGGGCCGTCGGCCGCCGCCGCGACGGCGCGGCCGACGAGCGAGCGCCAGTACGCGACCTGGCCGGGCACCGGTTCGGGGACCCCGACCTCGGTGAACAGGCGGACGGCGCCGCCGTAGAGGCCGATCTGGTCGATGGTCTGGCTGGCACCGGTGCCGCGCAGCTCCGGCGGCCGGTCGGCGGTGAGGACGAGGAGGCCGACCCCGGCGGCGTCGGCCTCGACGACCGCGGGGTGGAAGGCCGCGGCCGCGGTGCCGGAGGTGCAGACCAGCGGCACGGGACGTCCGCTCGCCGCCGCAAGACCGAGGGCGAGGAAGGACGCCGACCGCTCGTCGATCCGGACGTGAACGCGCAGGCCAGTCTGGTTCAGCAGCGCCAGCGCGAGCGGGCCCGAGCGGGAGCCGGGCGCGATCACGGCGTCGGTCACGCCGCAGCGGGCGAGCTCGTCGGCCAGGACCCGGGCGAGGGCGGTCGACGGGTTCACCGGTTCTGCTCCACCCGCTCCACGGCGGCGATTCTCTCGTGCCAGCGCGCGGCGGTCTCCGGCGAGGCCGCGACGGCGTCGAGGCGGGCGGGATCGGGCGTCGGCCGACGCACCGTCAGATGACCGTCGATCGGGAGGAAGGGGTCGGCCACGACGTCGTCGTGGAGCAGCGCGACGGTGGCGAGCCCGCAGGCGTAGGGCAACTCCGGCAGTGCGGCGGCGAGGGCGACCCCGGCCGCGATGCCGACGGAGGTGTCGATCGCCGAGGAGACGACCGCGGGGAGCCCGATCGCGTCGACGATCTCGAGCGCGGCCCGCACCCCGCCGAGCGGGGCAACCTTGACGACCGCGATGTCCGCGGCCCCCGCCTTCGCGACCAGGAGCGGGTCCTCGGCCCGGCGGATCGACTCGTCGGCGGCGACCGGGACGTCGACCCGGCGACGGACCGCGGCGAGCTCGGGGACGGTCGCGCACGGCTGTTCCACGTACTCGAGCTCGAACCGGTGCAGGAGCGCGATCGCGGCCACGGCTTCGTCGGTGTCCCAGCCGCCGTTGGCGTCCACCCGGATCCGGCCCGCCGGGCCGAGCGCGTCCCGAACGGCCTCCACCCGTGCGAGGTCGTCGGCCAGGCTCTGCCCCCGCTCGGCGACCTTGACCTTGGCGGTGCGGCAGCCCGAGGCGGCGACGATCTCGAACGCGCGCGCCGGGTCGCAGGCGGGGACGGTGACGTTGACCGGGATGCGGTCCCGCACCGGGGCGGGCCAGGTGCCGAACGCCGCCTCCTGGGCCGCGCGCAGCCAGGGGCGGCACTCCTCGGGGCCGTACTCCGCGAACGGGGCGAACTCCCCCCACCCGTTCGGGCCCTCGATCAGCACCCCTTCGCGGACGTCGATTCCCCGGAACCGCGTCCGCAGCCCGATCGCGTACACCCGGACGTCCGACGATGTGGCTGCTATGGCGACCACTCCTTCGGACGTTTGGTGCCTTGCCTCATTCTCCGGGGTGGAGCCAGGCGAGGAACTCGGGCCCGGCCTCTCCCGCCAGGACCGCCACCCGTCGCCGGTAGCCGGCGTACTCCTCGGACGTCAGCAGGCGTGCGCCGTCGCCGGACCGGCCGGAGCGGAAGAACGCGGTGCGGTCGAGCAGGATGCCGCCCTGATCCGGCGCCAGGCGGTCGGCGTTCGCCCGCATCTGCTCGAAGCCCGCCGCCTCGGCAACTCCCGGCCGCACGGACAACCCGAGGCGGTCGGCGAGGCGAGCGAGCTCACCCGGCAGGTCGGCGCGCAGGTCGTCGTAGCGCACCAGGACGAGGTCCGGGTCGTGCCTGCGCGACCAGGCGAGCGTCAGATGTCTGATCACGCCGGGCAGCGACTCGAGGTTCGTGCGCGGATCGGCGTCGGCGGCGATCCACCGACGGAGCCAGTCCTCCAGCGGGGGACGCCGGCCGCGGGCCGCCGGGCTGCCCGAGAGCTCGGCCATGCGGGCCCGGTCGAGGTTTGCGCCCTGGTGCCACAGCGAGACCGCGGCGTCGAGCGGGTGGCGGGCGACGACGGCGTAGTGCACACCGTCGATGCGCGGCACACCATCGAGCGGCGTGTGGGTCTTCAGCACGCGCCGGTGGTCCTGGGCGTCGAGCCGCGCGGTGACGACGTCGATCGGCTCCATCAGGAAGTCGACCCAGGGCGAGAGCTCGGCCAGCGGCGCCGGGAGATCCGGGCCGTGGATCAGCATCGCGACGAGCGTCTGCATCCACGTCGTCCCGTGTTTCGACCGCGTGGAGACGACGACGTCGCCCGGCCGGAGCCGCACCTGCGCCCAGCGTGCGCTGTCCTCGTCCGAGCTGCGGTAGCGGTGCAGGTCAGCCACGCGCCGAGAGTAGGCGGAGGCACCGAGGAGGTCGCCCCGCCGGGGTCAGTACGGTGGCGCGATGGTCAGCGAGATCTTTGACGCCAGCGCGTGGAAGCAGGTCGACGGGTTCGACTTCACCGACATCACCTACCACCGCGCGGTGGACACGGGGGCGGTGCGGATCGCGTTCAACCGCCCCGAGGTGCGCAACGCGTTCCGCCCGGGGACCGTCGACGAGCTGTACCAGGCGCTCGACCACGCGCGGATGACCTCCGACGTCGGGTGCGTGATCCTCACCGGCAACGGGCCCTCGCCGAAGGACGGCGTGTGGTCGTTCTGCTCCGGCGGCGACCAGCGGATCCGTGGGCGCACGGGCTACCAGTACGCGTCCGGCGAGACCGCCGACACCGTCGACCCGGCCCGCGCGGGGCGGTTGCACATCCTCGAGGTGCAGCGGCTGATCCGCTTCATGCCCAAGATCGTGATCGCCGCGATCCCGGGCTGGGCCGCGGGCGGCGGGCACTCGCTCTACGTCGTCGCCGACCTCGCTCTCGCGTCCGCCGAGCACGCGCGGTTCAAGCAGACCGACGCCGACGTCGGTTCCTTCGACGGTGGCTTCGGCTCCGCGTACCTCGCCCGCCAGGTCGGGCAGAAGTTCGCCCGCGAGATCTTCTTCCTCGGCCAGGAGTACTCCGCCGAGGACGCCTATCGGATGGGCGCGGTCAACCGCGTCGTCCCCCACGCCGAGCTCGAGGCCGAGGCGCTGCGCTGGGCCCGTATCATCAACGGCAAGAGCCCGACCGCCCAGCGGATGCTGAAGTACTCGTTCAACCTGATCGACGACGGCCTCGTCGGCCAGCAGCTCTTCGCCGGCGAGACCACCCGCCTCGCCTACATGACCGACGAAGCGGTCGAGGGCCGCGACGCCTTCCTCGAGAAGCGCGACCCCGACTGGTCCCCGTTCCCCTGGTACTTCTGAAAGACGCGCTTCACTCGCCGGCGCCAGGGCTCACTCGCTCGACCTGGCGAGTAAGGCCTGGCTGCGGCGAGTGAAGCGCGACCACTCGGGCGAGGGACTCGACGGCGAGGCGGGCGGACTCGACGCAGCCGCTCTGGCCGGCGCCGGCCCAGGGGCGGGCACCGTCGCCGACGTTCCAGAGGTTCGGGATCGGGGTCGACTGCGGCTCGTCCTTTCCCGGGACGGCGCGCTGGGCGGGCCAGTCCGTCCCGGCGCAGACCTCGACGGAGAGTTCGCGGGCGTCGTCGAAGCCGGGGAAGTGCTCGCGGAGGTCGGCGCGGAGGAGGGCGAGTTCGGCGTCGAGGTCGAACTCCCCCGTCGCGGGGCTCGGGGCGCAGGCGCCGAGGTAGAGATGCCAGCCCGGCGGGGCCATCTCGGGGCACGTGCCGGTCACCTCGCACGCGTAGGCGAGCCGACGCGTGGTCGAGAAGAAGAACAGCCCGTCGATCGGGCCCAGCCGGCGGCGGCTCGCGAAGTTGATCGTGATCAGCGCGCCGGTCCTCGACCACGTCCGCAGCCGTTCGAGGTAGCCGGCGGGCAGGGCGTCCGGCGGGCACAGCTCGGCGGTCTGCAGCGGCCCCGCGTTGCTCACGACCGCGCGGACGTCGACCTCGACGACCTCGCCCCCGCGCCGGACGGTCGCCCCGCTCACCCGTCCGCCGACGAAGGTCAGACCCTGCACGTCGCTGCTCAGCCACAGCGTCCCGCCGCGGCGGACGAAGTCGTCGGCGACGACCCGCCACGGGCCGATCGCGCCCTCGGGGTGGATCGCGTACGGCGACATGCCGCCGGGCTTGGTCAGGTAGTCCCAGAACAGCACGAGCTCGACGTCCGCAGGCTCGGCGGCGTACAGCGCGGAGGTGAGGTTGCGGGCCAGGCTCCGCAGCGCGGGCTTGGCGTTGCGCTTGTCGAGCCAGTCGGCGAGCGTCGGGCCGGGCGCGGGGCGCTTCCCGGTCCGACGCGAGATCGCGCCCACCGCCGACAGCAGCCGCTGCGCGACGAAGCCGGTCGGTCCGCTCATCAGCGGGACGTCCCGCCTTCCCAGCCGCAGGACGACGGGCCGCCGCGGCATGCGCAGCCCCGGGTCGACGCCGAGGTCGGCGAACAGCCGCCCGTTCTCCCCGCCGGTCTCGGTCACGAGCGCGCCGGTGTTCACACGGAACCCGTCGATCTCGACCGTCGACGCCCGGCCCCCGACGCGGTCGCACCGCTCGACCAGCAGCGTCCGGTACCCGAGCAGCTGCAGGCGCGCGGCCGCGGCCATCCCCCCGGCGCCCGCGCCGATCACCAGCGCGTCGAACTCCTGACGCTCCATCAGAGGACTCGGTCGAAGCGGAGCGGGACGGCGTGCGGGCAGTTCGCGATCCCCGGCGCCCAGGTGATCTCCTCCGGCGGCACCGCGAGCTTGAAGTTGGTGACGCGGGCGAAGATCTCCTCCATCGCGACGGCGATCTGCACCCGGGCGAGGTGCATCCCGATGCACCGATGGATCCCGAGACCGAAACCCGCCGTCCCGGTCCGCGGCGGCTCGAACTGCAGCTGGTCGGCGTTCGGGAACTTGGTCTCGTCCCGGTTCGCGGAGTCGAAACGGAGCAGCAGGTGCTCGCCCTGCTTCACCGGGCAGCCACCGACCTCGGTGTCCCTGGTCGCGATCCGGCCCAGCGACGCGACCGGCGAGATCAGTCGGATGAACTCGTCCATGTCGTTCCGGATCCAGCGCGGGTCGCGGACCCGCTCCTCGAGCTCAGGCTGCTGCGCGATCAGCAGGCAGATCGCCGCGATCGCCGAGCGGGACGTGTCCAGCCCACCGAGGAACGTCGAGGCGATGGCGCCCATCGCCTGGTCCTCCGTCATGGGCTTGCCGTCGAGGAACTCGCCGGTGACGAGCTGGCGCAGCATCCCCTCCCGCTCCGGCGGGTTGTCGATCGCGGCGGCGAGGTACTCCGCGGAGAGCACCGCGAGGTCGAAGAAGCCTTCGTCGTCGGGACGCTCCGCGACGCGGATGACGACCTGCTTCGCCCGCTCCATCTTGTCCATGTCGGTCTCGTCGAAGACCATCCGCGCGAGGATGCGCGCGACGTAGGGACTCGCGAACTCGCCGAGCATCTCGACCTCGCCGCGGTCGACCCACGCGTCGATCAGTTCACGCGCGTAGGCGCGCATGTCCGGTTCGAACTGCAGCGCGAACTGCCGGGTGAACACGGGGTTGAGCAGGCGCCGGAACGCCGTGTGCTCGGGCGGGTCCGCGTCGAGCGCGCCGAGACGGATCGGGGCCGGGACCGGAGGCGACCCGGCCGAGGAGAAGGTCTCGGGGTCCTCGAGGATCTGCCGGACGTCGGCGTACCGCGTGACGATCGAGCGCGGACCGGTCGAGGGCGGGCTGCCGTGGATGATCGGGCAGTGCTCACGCGCCCACGCGAAGCCGTCGTACTTCCACTCCTCGTGCTCCGGGTCGAACATGTCGAACGTCGGCACGAGTGACGCCCAGTCACGTTCAGCGCTCATGCCGGCGACCCCAGCAGCACCGGGTCCAGCTTCAGCGGCCGTGCCGCCTCGACCATGATGATCTCCCACTCGATCCGCGCGTGCTCGTCCCACTCCCGGCGCGCCTTGATGCGCGCCCGGTCCGGGAAGCCGTGATGAATGCCCTGGGGGTCGTGGCTGATCAGGCCCGCCTTCATCGGCCGCCCCAGCGAGTTGCCGCCGTGGATCAGCGCGACCTCGTCGTAGTCGGCGTTGCGGTGGTACCAGGGGATCCGCTCGACGCCTTCGACCGTCTCGAACGGCCGCGGCAGCAGGTTGATGATGTTCACGCCCTCCGCCACGAGGAACACGTGCATCGACGGCGGCAGGTGCAGGCTGTCGCTCATGACGACGTTCCAGTCGCGGATGTTGAACGCGAACGGGAAGTAGTCGCCCTTCCAGCCCTCGACGTCGCACGGGTGGTGGTCGACGAAGATCGCCGAGTACTCGCCGTCGTACTTCACCGCGATCTCGTACTCGGCCGCGGCCGCGGCCGAGTCGACGGGCTGCGGGTCCGGCACGCGGATCACGTCGGGGTCGAAGGGCGCGTGCCGGCCGAGCCCGACGTAGGTGGGCGCGCGCATCTCGCCGACGGTCTCGATGCCGAACAGGTACGTCTCGCCGGGGTCGACGACGAAGCGGTGCGTGATCGCCTTCGGGATGACGACGTAGTCGCCCGGCTCGTAGGTGAGGGGGCCGAACTCGGTCTCGACGGTCCCGGTGCCGCGGTGGACGAACCAGCACTCGTCACCGTCGACGTTGCGCCGGAAGAACGGCATCGGTTCGGATCGGCGCGAGAGCCAGGTCGTCACGTCGCCGTTGTAGTGCAGGCGTTGTGCCTGTCCCCGCGGGTCGGTGAGGTCCGAGGGTTTGAGGTCGCTCAGCAGCGCCGTCGTCGAGCGGAACCGGCCCTCGGCGCGGAAGACCGTCGGATCGTTCGCGCGGTAGAGCACGGCCTCGCGACCGTCGAACCCACCCCGCGTCAGTTCGTCGTCCTTGAGCGGGGACCCGTCGGGTGCCGGCCCGGGCAGGTCGCGGTGCGCCTGCCTGCTCGTCCGGCCCTTGCTGAACTGGATGAGCGACCTCATGGCGCCGACCGTACACCGCGGGGACTGCCAATACCCAACGTTGATTGGTAATATCCGGGTCCGACCTTCTGAGGGGGCATCGTGGACCGCGCACCGACCGGCCGCCCCCTGCACGGCGTCCGCGTCCTCGACCTCTCGACGCTCGGCCCCGGGCCGTTCTGCTCGATGCTGCTGGCCGACTTCGGGGCGGACGTGCTGCACGTCGAGCGCCCGTCGGTCGCGCCCTTCGACCCGTCCGCCCACCTGAGCCGGGGCAAGCGCTCGGCGGTCGTCGACCTGCGCAGCCCCCGCGGCGCCGAGGTGATCGGCCGCCTGGCCGACCGCTCCGACGTCCTGCTCGAGTCGAACCGGCCCGGGACGATGGAGCGCCGCGGCCTCGGCCCCGACGTGCTCTGCGCCCGCAACCCGCGGCTGATCTACGCCCGCCTCACCGGGTGGGGGCAGGACGGCCCGTACGCCGACCGCGCCGGGCACGACATCAACTACCTCGCGATCTCCGGCGCGCTCGGCGTGATCGGCGAGGACCGGCCGGTCCCGCCGCTCGCGATGCTCGGCGACCTCGCCGCCGGCTCGGTGCTCACCGCGTTCGGCATCGTGACGGCGTTGCTGGAACGTGCCGCCACCGGCCACGGACAGGTCGTCGACGCCGCGATCACCGACGGCGCCGCGCTGCTGAGCAGCGCGTGGCTCGCCGAGCTGAACGCAGGGGTTTGGGCCGGCCGGGGGCGGCACCTGCTCTCGGGCGTCGCACCGTTCTACGGCGTCTACGCCTGCTCCGACGGTGGCTGGTTCGCCGTCGGCGCGATCGAGGAGAAGTTCTACGCGCAGTTCCTCGACGTCCTCGGCCTCGCCGACGTCGACCGCTCGACGCAGCTGAACCCGAGGACGTGGCCGGCCCTGCGCGCCCGCGTGGCCGGGGCGTTCGCCGGCCGTCCCCGCCCGCACTGGGAGACCGTGTTCGCCGGTGTCGACGGCTGCGGCACCCCCGTCCTCGACCTCGACGAGCTCCCCGACGACCCGCACCTCGCCGCGCGCGGCACCGTCGTCCGCGACGGCGACCGGATCTCCGCCGCCCCCGCCCCGCGGCTCTCCCGCACCCCGGCGCGCCCCGGCTCTCCCGCCGTCCGCGGCGCCGACACCGCGGCCGCTCTCACCGACGCCGGTTACACCGAGGCCGAGATCGCCGCCCTCGTCGCCGACGGCACCGTCGCCTAGACCCCCGCGGGGGCGCGCACCGGCAGGGTCGCGTCGAAGCCCTCGAGCACCCGCGGGCCCGGGGTGAAGGTCGCGGGCATCGCGATCCAGCCGTTGATCAGCGGGATCGTCGGGTAGTGCACGACGGCGGTCTCGTCGATGACGTAGTCCGGCAGCCGGCGCAGGACCTCCTCCAGCAGGAGGCGCATCTCGGCCGGGGCGAGGAACGCGCCGAGGCAGCGGTGCAGCCCGTGCCCGAACGCGAGGTGCTTGCCGGCGTTCTCGCGGTCGAGGCGCACGGACTCGGGGGCGTCGAAGACGTCCTCGTCGTGGTTCGCCGACCCCAGCGCGAGCAGCAACCGGTCCCCCGGCCGCAGCGTCACGCCGCCGAGCTCGACGGGCCGCGTCACCGTACGCGCGACGCCCGGGCCCGGCGTGAAGTAGCGCAGCATCTCGTCGACCGCGTTGGGGATGCGGGACGGCTCGGCGGCAAGCGCGGCACGGTCGTCCGGGTGCTGCGCGAGGTGCAGGAACATCGACGCGATCAGCGCCGTCGAGGTGTCGATGCCGCCGTTGAGCAGCATGAAGACCTGGTTGACGACGTCCTCGTCGGGCAGCGGAGCCCCGTTCACCTCCGCGGTCAGCAGCCGGTCGAGGACGTCACCGCCGCGGGGCCCGGACGCCTTGCGCTCGGCCACCACCGCGCGCACGTCGTCGACCAGCGCCAGAACGGCGCGCGCCGAGCCCTTCTCGCGGTACGCCGCCCGGTGCAGAGCGGTGGCGTACTCGTCCCACTTCTCCAGCGGCAGCCCGAAGTAGTCGAGGGAGACCAGTGCCGGCAGCGGGTTGGCGAGGTCGTCGACGAAGTCCAGGTGGCCTCTCTCGACGACGCGGTCGACCACCCACGTCACGATCTCCGCCATCCGCGGTTCGTAGGCCGCGACCGCCTTCGCGGTGAACAGGTTCGCGAGCGGCCGCCGGTACGCCTGCGACAGCGGCGGGTCGGTCTCCATCATGCCCATGCGGACGGGGTTGACCGGGATGGTCACCCCACCGGTGGTCACCGGGCCGTCCGCGGAGTCGAACGTCAGGTCCCGCCCGCACGCGAACGTGTCCGGGTCGGACATGACCTGCTTGACGTCCGCGTACCGCGTGACGACGTGGTAGCCGCCGTGCGCCTCGGTGTGGGCGACCGGGCAGGTGGCCCGCAGGTCGGCGTAGATCTGCGGCCAGCGCGCGGCGAAGTCCTCGGTGTGATGGTCGAACACGCCCTCAGTCCCCCACCGCAATCGCCTGCTCCGGACAGCAGAACCGCGCCTCCTCGACGTCGGCCCGGTCGGCGTCGGCAACCTCGTCGCGCAGCACCTGACCCACCCCGGCATCGTCGACGACGAAGTAGTCCGGGGCGATCAGTTCGCACCGACCGTGCCCCTGGCAGCGGTCGACGTCGATCGAGACCCGCACGCCCCGCCTCCCTCGCACCGTTGCGCCTCACCCTCCGGCCTCACTAACCTAACGCTGTTTGGTGCAGGCCACAACGGCGAAGGGACTCCGCGCGTGCCCGTCTTCGACTCCGCCGACGAGGCCGAGCAGGTCTACGCCGCCTTCTTCACCCACATCACCACGCACCCGGACCTGCGACCCAAGTTCGTCGAGGCCGGCGCGTCGTTCCGGGCCAACTACACGGACCCCGACTCCGCGGTCAGCATCGACGCCTCGGTCGACCCGCCCGAGGTGAAGGTCGGGGACGAGGCGCGCGCGGCGCGCGTCGACGTCCAGCTGTTCATGTCCGCCGACGACGGGCACAAGTTCTGGCTCGGCGACCTGAACATCCCGATGGCGATGGCCCGCCGCAAGGTGAAGATCGACGGCTCGGTCGGCACGCTCCTCAAGCTCCTGCCCGCGATGCAGCCCGCGTTCGGGATGTACCGCGAGTTCCTCACCCAGCAGGGCATGGCCGACAAACTGTCCGACTGAATCCCTGGGACTGAGAGGCCGTCAGATGGAACCCGCCGCCCACGACTGGGTCGCCTACTCGGCCCAGCACCGCCCCGACGCCCCCGCACTGCGCCGCGGTGAGGACGGGTGGACCACCACCTGGGCCGAGCTCGAGACGCGCGTCGCCCGGGCGGCCGGCGCCTTGCGAGCCCGCGGCGTGGGTCGCGGCGACCGCGTCGCCCTGCTCGCGGAGAACGACCCGCGGGTCTTCGAGATCCAGTTCGCCGCGATGCGGCTCGGCGCGCTGTTCGTCCCGCTCAACTGGCGCCTGACGGTCCACGAGCTCGCCGAGATCTGCCTCGACGCCGAGCCCGCGGTCCTGGTGCACGACGACGTCTGGGCCGAGGCGGCCGAGCAGGTCGCGGAGAAGGCCCAGGTCCCGCACCGGCTGGCCTGGACGGTCGAGGGCCCGGTCGCCGAGACCGACGGCGACCTCGCCACCGGGGAGCCCGTGGCCCCCCGCACCGACGCGACCCACGCCGACCCGACCCACATCCTCTACACCTCCGGCACGACCGGCCGGCCGAAGGGCGCGCTCTCGACGCACGGCACGCTGGTGTGGCAGGCGCTGAACACCGCCCACACCTCGGGGTTCAGCGCGCCCGGCTGTCATCACCTGAACCCGATGCCGCTGTTCCACGCGGGCGGCCTGAACGTGATGGCAAACCCGATCCTCTACTTCGGTGGCCTGGTCACGACCTTGCGCCGCTTCGACCCCGCCGCAATCCTGGCCGCGATGATCGACAGCTCTCCACCCGTCACGCACTTCGCTGCGATCCCCCTGATGTACCGGGCGATCGCGGCCCAGCCCGCCTTCGCGGAAGCGGACCTGTCGCACCTGCGGCACCTGATCGTTGCCGGCGCGATCGGGACGCCGGAACTGTTCCGCACCTACTCCGGTCGCGGCCTGCCGCTGCAGCCGCAGTACGGCGGGACCGAGATGGGACCGATGGCGTTCGCGCTCGACCACGAGGTGAACCACCAGGACCTCGCCGAGGCGGGCTCGGCCGGCCGGGGAGCGATGCACACGCAGATCCGTCTGGTCGACCCCGAGGGCAACGACGTCCCGGACGGGGAGGTCGGCGAGATCTGGCTGCGCGGGCCGAGCGTCACCGTCGGGTACTGGCGCAAGGACCGGGCGGACTTCTTCACCGACGACTGGTTCCGCACCGGTGACGCCGCCCGCCGCGACCCGGACGGGTTCTACTTTCTCGCCGGGCGGACGAAGGAGATGTACAAGTCCGGCGGCGAGAACGTGTACCCGGCCGAGGTCGAGAACGTTCTGACGCTCCATCCGGCGGTCGCGGACGTCGCGGTCGTCGGAGTGCCGGACGAGAAGTGGGGCGAGGTCGGGATGGCCGTCGTCGTCGCCGTCCCCGGCACCGAGCCGACGCTGGAGGACCTCACCGCGTTCGCCGCCGACCGCCTCGCGCGGTTCAAGCTGCCGAAGCGACTCGCGGTCGTCGACGACCTGCCACGCAACGTCACCGGCAAGGTCAACCGGGACGCCCTGCGGGAGCAGTACGCGTGACGCGGGAATGATCGACCGGTGATCACCGAACACGTCGACGACGCCGGCATCGCGGAACTGGTCCTCGACGCCCCACCGGTCAATGCACTGAACCTCAAGGACATCGCGACCCTCGCGGCGCGCCTGCGCTCGTACGCCACCGACGAGCGGGTGCGCGTCGTCGTCCTCCGGGGGGCCGGGCGCGGGTTCTGCGGGGGCGGGGACGTCAAGGAGGTGCAGTCGCTCCCCGGCTTCGAGGGCGTCCTCGGCCAGACCCACGGGTCGATGGAGCTCACGACGGCGATCGCGGAGTGCGCGGTGCCCGTGATCGGCGCGGTGCACGGCTTCTGCATCGGCCTCGGGGTGCTGGTCGCGGGCGTCTGCGACGTCCTGCTCGCCGCACCGGGGACGCCGTTCGTCCTCGCGGAGGCCGACAACGGCGCGGCCAGCGGGATGATCCAGGCGATCGGCCTGATGCCCGAGAAGCGGCTGCGCGCCGCGCTGTTCACCGCCGAGCCGGTGGCGGCCGAGGAGTTGCACCACTTCGGCTCGGTGCTGCGCCTCGTCCCGGCCGAGGAGCTCCCCGCCGCGGCCCGCGACCTGGCCGGCCGCGTCGCGGCGAAGAACCCCGCCGTGCTTCGTGCGCTCAAGGCTGCGACCGACGAGAGCATCGGTCGGGACGTCCGGGGCGTCTTCCGGCGGGAACTCGCCCACACCCTCGACCTGAACCTGCGCGGCGAGGCGGCGCCGCTGCGGGAGAACTTCGTGCGCGGCACACGGGGTAGTTACCTGGAGACTGGCCGCACCGCCGACGAACAGGACGCGCCATGACCTACGCACCGGGTCGGGACGCCGAGGACCTCCGCGCCGTGGTCCGCGACTTCCTGGACAAGCACTGCACGGAGAACGACGTCCGCCGCTGGATGGAGACCGACCCCGGCTGGGACCGGGCCGTCTGGGACCAGCTCGCCGGCGAGCTGGGGCTGCACGGGCTCGCGGTGCCGGAGCACTTCGGCGGCAGCGGGGCCGGGCCGGTCGAGCTCGGCGTCGTGTTCGAGGAGCTGGGGGCCGCGCTCTACGGCGGGCCGTTCCTCGCCTCGGTCGGACTCGCGACCTCGGCGCTGCTGGCGGTCGGCGGCCCGGACGCCGACGCCCTCGTCCCCCGCCTGGCCGACGGCAGCACGGTCGCGACCCTCGCCTGGGCGGGCCGGGAACCCGCGAAGTCCACCCTGAGCGCCGTCGACAGCGGCGGCTGGCGCATCTCCGGCGTCGCGGACGTCGTCGTCGCCGGCGCGGACGCGGATCTCGTCCTCGTCGCCGCGGCGACGCCGGGCGGGCCGGCGCTGTTCGCGGTGCCGGGCGACGCCCCTGGCCTGACGCGCCATCAGCTGACGGCGTTGGACTCGACCCGTCCTCTCGCCGGACTGCACTTCGACGGCGTCCCCGCGCGCCTGCTGGGGACCGGCGCGGACCCGCTGCGCCGTGCCTGGCAGCTCGGGCTGCTCTACCTCGCCGCGGAACAGCTCGGCGGCGCCGCGCGGATGCTCCAGCTCACCGTCGAGTACGCGCGGACCCGGATCCAGTTCGGCCGCGCGATCGGCTCGTTCTCGGTCATCAAGCACCGGTGCGCCGACCTGCTCGTCGAGGTGGAGTCCGCGCGGTCGGTGGTCTGGCACGGGCTGTGGAGCGCCGCCCACGACCCCGACACGTTGCCCGCCGCCGCGGCGCTGGCCCGGGCCGTCGCGTCCGACGCGTACCGGACGGTGACCACGTCCGCCGTCCAGATCCACGGCGGGATCGGCTTCACCTGGGAGCACCCGACGCACCTGTACCTCAAGCGCGCCAAGAGCGCGCAGCTGCTGCTCGGCTCGTCGGCGGCGCACCGCGCCGACCTGGCCGCGCTGGTCGGCGTCACCGGGCCCGCGGTCGTGCCGCTGCCCGCCGAGGCGCCGGCCGAGGAGCGCGGTCCGGATATTGCCGAGCTCGACGCCGCGATCACGGAGTTCCTCGCCGCGCACCCGGTCCCCGACCCCGACGACGTCGAGGCCGACCGCGCGTTCCGCGAGGCGCGGTTCGACGCCGGACTGGCGAAGGTCGCCTTTCCGGTCGGGCTCGGCGGGCGCGGACTCGACCCGTCGCTGCAGCCGTACGTCGAGTCGCGGTTCCTCGCCGCGGGCGCGGCCGACCACAGCGCGCGCAACGTCATCGGGCTCGGCATGGCGATGGCGACGATCCTCGTCCACGGCACCGACGAGCAGCGACAGCGTTACCTGCGCCGGTGCTTCTCCGGCGAGGAGGTCTACTGCCAGCTGTTCTCCGAGCCGGGCGCCGGGTCGGACCTCGCAGCGCTGGCGACGCGGGCGGTGCGTGCGGGCGCAGATCCCGACGCCGACTGGGTCGTCAACGGACAGAAGGTCTGGACCTCGCTGGCGCACTACGCACGCCGCGGCATTCTCGTCGCGCGCACCGATCCGGACGTGCCCAAGCACAAGGGGCTCTCGTACTTCGTGCTCGACATGACGACCCCCGGCGTCGAGGTGCGGCCGTTGCGGCAGCTCACCGGCGAGGACGAGTTCAACGAGGTGTACCTGACCGACGTCCGCATCCCGGCCGACTGCCTGCTCGGCGAGGTCGGCGACGGCTGGAAGGTCGCGATGACGACGCTGGCGAACGAGCGTGTGGCACTGGGCCGCAAGTTCGTCCGCCGCGGGGACGGCGCGATCGCGCGGGCCGTCGAGGCCTACCGGGCCGCGGCCGCGGAGGGGCGCGCCGACGCGGCGACGCTGGAGCGCCTCATGCTGCTGTGGACGCGGGCCGAGGCCGCCCGCCTGACCAGCCTGCGCGCCTCCGCCGCCGACCGCGGTGGGCCCGGCCCCGAGGGCTCGATCGCCAAGCTGCAGATGGCCGAGCTCAACCAGGCGATCTTCGAGTTCTGCGTCGACCTCGCCGGCGTCGACGGCCTGCTCATCGACACCTACGAACGCTTCGCCCCGACCGCGACCGCCCTCGACGGCACCCGCGACCCGCGCAAGTCGTGGCTGCGGTCGCTGGCGAACTCGATCGAGGGCGGGACGTCGGAGGTGCAGCGCACGATCCTCGGCGAACGAGTACTCGGTCTGCCCGGCGAGCCGCGGGTCGACAAGGACCTGCCGTGGAGGGACGTGCGCCGCTCCTGACGTGCGTCCCTACGATCGACCTCCAGGAAGAGGGGGAAGTACGTGGCACGACCGAAGGTTCCGCTGATCTCCAAGCGCGCGGCGCTGGAGGCGGCACTCGACATCATCGACACCGAGGGCATCGACGCGCTGAGCATCCGGCGCCTCGCCGACCGACTCGGCGTCAACGGGGCCTCGCTCTACCACCACTTCCGGAACAAGGACGAGATCGTCGTCGGCGCCGCGAAGCTCGCCCTCGAAGAGGTCCGCGTCCCCCAGGGCCACGAGGAACCGTGGCAGGTCTGGCTGCTGCGCAACGCACGTCGGTTGCGCGCCGCGTTCCGCGACCACCCCGACCTCGTCCCGGTTATGCTCCGCCGCGAGCCCCTCGGCATCGGCACCTCGCAGCTCGAGCAGACCTTCGCGATGCTCGCCGAGGAGGGCGTCCCCCTCGGCGCCATCGCCCCGATGATGGAGGCGCTCGAGCTCTACGCGATCGGCAGCGCCCTCCACGAGTCCGCCGCCGGGTCCGCGAAGCCCGACCGCAAACGCGCCCCCCACATGGCCGAGGCCGACGCCGCCCGCGCCCTCACCCCGGACGAGATCTTCGACCTCGTCTGCGAACAGATCGTCGCCACCATCGTCCGGGTCGCGACCGAGAAGTCCGGCGCCCCGAAGCCCAAGCGCCGCCGCTCCGCCTGACCCCGCTGTCAAGAAAGGGTGACACCCCTTACTGCGCAGTAAGGGGTGTCACCCCTTCTTGACGACGGCGTGTCCGGACGCAGCCTCCGGCGGGGATCGACGAAACCAAACACCATTTGGTATGGTCCCGGCATGGCCGGCGTGGAGGTTCCTCGGGTCCGGTACCGACGCACCCCGCTGCTCGTCGTGACGCAGGAATCGGCGGTGCGCAAGGACGTCTACGCCTCGGTCGGGGACCACGTCGTGCGCCAGGCGCAACTGCTGCGCGGGGACGCGGACTCCGACACCGTGATCGTCTGCATGCACCCCATCGGGTCGCCCGCGTACCTGCCACTGTTTCCCGAACTCGCGCGGACCGGGCTGCACGTCCTCGGCTCGACGAGCCGCTACACGGTCGGCGACGCGGCCCTGCAGATGGAGAACGTGCTGCTCGACATCGCCGCCTGCGTGCGCGAGGCCCGGGAACGCCTGGGTTACCGCAAGGTCGTGCTCGCGGGCTGGAGTGGCGGCGGCTCGCCGATGATGGGCTATCAGGCCGAGGCGGAGAAGCCGGCGATCACGCAGACCGCGGCCGGCGAACCGACGCTTCTGACGGAGACTCAGCTCCCACCCGCCGACGCGGTGATGCTGCTCGCCGCTCCCCGGAGCCGGCATCGGCTGCTGACCGACTTCCTCGACGCCTCCGTCACCGACGAGCTCGACCCGGACCGCAACCGCGACCGCAAGTTCGACCTCTACGACCCGGCGAACCCGAACCAGCCGCCGTACTCGGCCGACTTCATCGCGGCGTACCGGGAGCGGCAGCGTCGAAGGAACGAGCGCATCACCGACTTCGCGCTGGAGAAGCTCACCGCCTTCCGCGCCGCGGGGCGGCCGCACGACGAGCACGGCTTCGTCGTCCACGGCACGATGGCCGACCCGCGGTGGCTGGACCCCGCGATCGACCCCAACGGCCGCCGGCCCCGCTGGAGCTATCTCGGCGACCCGGCGATCGCGAACAACAGCCCCGGTGCGCTGATGCGGTTCACGACGACGCGGTCGTGGCTCTCGCAGTGGTCGCTGCGCACCGCGCAGGTGGACGCCGCCGACGCGGCGCCGCGGGTCGGCGTCCCCGTCCTCGTGCTGCAGAACGGGTGCGACGACGCGGTGCCCGTCCCCCACCCGCAGCAGGTGTTCGACGCCGTCGCACACCCGGACAAGCGCCTGGTCGAACTGCCCGGTGCGAACCACTACTTCAGCGGCGCGGACCAGAGCTCCCACCTGGCCGCAGCCGCCGACCTCGTCCACTCCTGGCTGGCCGAGCACGACCTCGGAGGCGCCGCATGAACGTCGGGCTGATGTCGCTGGGCGACCAGGTCACCGACCCCGTCACCGGGACGCGGCAGACCGCCGCCGAACGGCACCGCGCGATCGTCGAGGCGGCGGCGATCGCCGACGAGGTCGGGTTCTCCGGCGTCTACGTCGGCGAGCACCACGGGCTGGAGTACACGACGTCCGCGCCGCCGGTCGTGCTCGCCGCGATCGGCGAACGGACGCGCCGGCTGACGCTGTCGACGGCCGTCACCCTCGCCGCCAACCTCGACCCGGTGCGCGTGGCCGAGGACTACGCGACCGTCGACGCCCTTTCCGGCGGACGCTGCGAGATCGTCGTCGGGCGCGGCAACTTCTTCGTCTCGACCTACGACCTGTTCGGCCGCGACATCGAGGACTCGCACCTGCTCTTTCAGGAGTCCGTCGAGCTCCTCGTCCAGCTCTGCAGCGGGAAGTCGGTGACGTGGCCGGGCTCGGAGTTCCGCGCGCCGATCGTCGACTTCACCGTCCAGCCGACGCCGGTCGGGCCGATGCCGATCTGGATCGGGGGTGGCGCGTCCCCGTCGAGCCTCGAGCTCGCCGCGCGCCTCGGCCTGGACCTCATGCTCCCCAGCGCGTTCGGCAATCCCGCGCAGTTCGGCCCGATCGTCGAGCAGTACCGGGAGCGGTACGCCTCCTACGGGCACTCGCGCACGCCGCGCATCGGCGCGTGCTGGCACGTCAACGTCGCCGAGACCTCCCAGGCCGCACGCGCCCGCTGGGAACCGCGGTACCGGGCGTACTTCGAGCTGATGAAGGAGATCATCCCGCGGGTGAACCCCGACCCCCCGCCGTTCATCCGCAAGCCCTTCAACTTCGAGCTCCTGACGACGAAGGGCCCCGCCCTCGTCGGCAGCCCCGCCGAGGTCACCGAGCGCCTCGCCGTCAGCGCCGAGATGCTCCACGCCGACACCAACCTGCTCTATCTCGACATGGGCGGCCAGCCGGCATCCGAGTTCCTCGAGATGGTCGAGCTGATCGGGGAACAGGTCCTCCCCTGCCTCCCCTGACCCGCTTCACCAGCTCCCCCGCCCGCTTCACCAGCTCCCCCGCGCGCTTCACCAGCCGAGCCCGCCCTTCACTCGCTCCGCCGGGCTGGTGAAGACGAGCCCAGCCCGTGAAGGGAACCCGTACGCCGAGAGCCGCCGAGAGCCGCCGACGACGCGGCGTGGGCGTTCCCGCTCCCGGCGCCCGCCGTCTTCACCAGCCGAGCCCACCTTCACCGGCCCGGCCCGGCTGGTGAAGCAGGGGCCCAGCCGGTGAAGACGACCCCCGGGACGGGCGTCCGTACGCTGGCGGGGATGAGCCACGACCTGATCCCCGTCCCGGTGCCGGTGGGGAGCGCGGAGATCCCCGGGCTCGGGGCGGCGATGGACGGCAGCGGGCCCGCGCTGCTGCTGGTGCCCCCGGGGCCGGAGGGGGCGCGGCTGGTCGGGGCACTCGGGCCCGCGGCCGCGGCGGGGGTGCCGAACGGGACGGCGGTCGTGATCGCGACGTCGGGGTCGACGGGTACGCCGAAGGGCGTCCGGATCTCGGCGAAGGCGCTGCGCCACTCCGCCCGCGCGACGCACACCCACCTCGGCGGACCGGGCCAGTGGCTGCTCGCGATGTCCGCGGCGCGGATCGCGGGGCTCCAGGTCGTGCTGCGTTGTCGCGCCGCGGGTGAGACGCCGGTCGTGCTCGAGACCGCCGGCGGTTTCCGGCCCGACGCGTTCGCCGAGGCGCTCGGGGCGATGACCGGCGAGCGCCGCTACGTCTCGCTCGTGCCGACGCAGCTGATCCGGCTCCTCGACGCGGGCGTCGACCTCACGAGCCTGGACGCGATCCTGCTCGGCGGCGGACCGATCCCCGCGGGCCTGGTCGAGCGAGCAGCCACCGTCGGGGCGAACGTCGTCCGCACCTACGGCATGACCGAGACCTGCGGCGGCTGCGTGTACGACGGCCGACCCCTCGACCGCGTCGGGCTGCGCATCACCGACGACGGCCGCGTCGCGATCACCGGACCCGTCCTCGCGCGCGGCTACCTCGGCGGGCCGGACTTCGGCGGCGAGTTCGTCAGCTCCGACCTCGGCCGACTCGACGACGACGGCGTGCTCACCGTCCTCGGGCGGGCGGACGACGTCATCCTCTCCGGCGGCGTCAACGTCCCCGCGCAGAGCGTGGAGCAGGTGCTCGCCGGCCACCCGGGCGTCGCGGAGGTCGTGGTCGTCGGGCGTCCCGATCCCGAGTGGGGCGAGGCGGTTGTTGCTGTCGTCGTCCCGTCCGGGCCCGTGCCGCTCGCGGAATTGCGCGACCTCGCCGCCGGGGCTCTCGACAAGGCCTGGGCGCCGCGCGACGTCGTCACCGTCGAGCGCTTTCCGTCCCTGCCGTCCGGCAAGGTGGACCGCGACGCCCTGCGCGCGCTCGTGCGGGGGACCGACTGACGAAGGGCTCGTCCCGTGCGCCCAGCGATCAACTTCATCACGCTCGCCGTCGAGGACCTGAACCGCTCGCTCGCGTTCTACCGCGACGGCCTCGGATGGAAGACCGACGGCATCGTCGGCACCGAGTTCCGCGACGAGGAGGCCGGCGTCGACTACAGCGTCGCAATCTTCGAGCTCGAGCACGGCGTCGGGCTCGCGTTGTGGGAGCGGCGCAACCTCGCTGCCGACGCACGGGTGGAGGCGGGCGTCGCCGGCGGCGCGAGCTTCAGCCTCGGCGTCCCCGCCGCCTCGCCGGAGGAGGTCGACGCGATGCTCGCCGAGGCCGCCGCCGCGGGAGCCCGCATCACCGCCCCCGCGAAGATGGCGCCCTTCGGCGTCTACTCCGGCTACTTCACCGACCCCGACGGCCACCTCTGGGAGGTCGCCTGGAACCCCGCCCGCACCGGCTGACACCCCACCCCTGCGGGACGTCATCCCACAGACCACGCGTGTCAGCCCGCACCAGGGCCGACACCCCACCCCCGCGGGACGTCATCCCGCAGACCAGGCGTGTCAGCCCGCACCCGGGCCGACACGCGCCCGTGGGGGACGTCATCCCGCCGGAGCGGGATTTGGGAGACTGCCACCCGTGGCGACTCCGGGACAATGGCTGGCCGGCGCGCGGCCCCGGACCCTGCCGGCAGCCGTGGTGCCGGTCGCGGTCGGCACGGGCGTCGCGGTCGAGGCCGGCGACGCGGTGTGGTGGAAGGCGCTGCTCGCGCTGGTGGTCTCCCTCGCGATGCAGGTCGGCGTCAACTACGCGAACGACTACTCCGACGGTGTGCGCGGGACGGACGACGTCCGCGTCGGACCCCTGCGCCTCGTCGGCTCGAAGGTGGCCGCCCCGCAGCAGGTGAAGCTGGCGGCCTTCGCGGCCCTCGGCGTCGGCGGCGCGGCCGGACTGGTCCTCGCCGCGACGACGACCTGGTGGCTGCTCGCCGTCGGCGTCGCCGCCATGGCGGCGGCCTGGGGCTACACCGGCGGGAAGAAGCCGTACGGCTACCGCGCGCTCGGCGAGGTGTCGGTGTTCGTCTTCTTCGGCCTGGTCGCGGTCGTCGGCACCGCGTACGTGCAGATGGAGAAGGTCACCGGGCTCGCGCTCGCCGCGTCGGTCCCGGTCGGGATGCTCGCCTGTGCCCTGCTCGTCGTGAACAACCTGCGCGACGCCCCCGCGGACGCCGAGGTCGGCAAGCGCACCCTCGCCGTGGTGCTCGGCGACTTCCGCACCCGCTGGCTGTACACGGTCCTGCTCTTCGGCCCGCTGCTGATCGCCCTCGGGCTCGCGGTCGCGCACCCGTGGACGGTGATCGCCGTCGCCGCCCTCCCGGTCGCGGCCCCCGCGGTCCGGGCCGTGCGCAACCACGCGGCCGGCCCGGCGCTGATCCCGGTCCTCGGCCGGACGGGGCTGACCCAGCTCGCCTACGGCGCGCTGCTCACCCTCGCCCTCTGCCTGCCGGCCTGACTCAGCCCGTCGCGGCCGGCGTCGTCGCCGGGGTCGGCGTCGGCGTCACGGTCGGCGTGGGCGTCGGCACCGGCGTGGCCGTCGGGGTCGGCGTCGGCGTCGGCGTCGGAGTCGGCGTCGGGATCGGGCCCGGGTCGTCGCTGCCGGGGTCGCAGGCCGGGTCGGACTTCGGGCAGCTCGGCGACGGCGTCGCCTTCGGGGTCGGCTTCGGCGTCCGGTCCGGCTTCGGGGTCGCCTTGGGCGTCGGGTCCGGCCGGGTCGGCTGCGAGGGCTGGGACGGCTGCGAGACCACCGGGGTCGGGGTGGGGGCGGTGGTCGGCTCAGGCGTGGGAGTCGGCAGGTCGACGCCGGCGACCTCGGGACTCGGGGTCGGCGTCGGGGTCTCCTCGGCGGCGCCGCCGAGGGGGTCCCCGGCGCCCGCGGGCTCGGCCTCGACGTAGCCGGGCGGCTGGTTGCCGAGGCTGGCGGGGTCGCCGTTGTGGGCCGAGGGCGCGGTCAGCGCGTTCACGACGGCCCAGGTCGGGACGGTGACGAGCAGCAACAGGCCCGTCAGGACGAAGCCGGCCTTACGCCGGGACGCGGCGCGGCCGGCCGCGGCCCGCTCCTCGGCGCGCCGCTGCTGCTCCGCCTCCGCGGAGGCGAGCCGGCCCATCTCCCGGCGCTGCTGCAGCTGCCGGAACGAGCCCCCCAGGGCCTGCATCCAGAGATCGAACTCCGAGCGCAGGCGAGATGTCCTTTTTCCACCATTCATCGCGTCGTCCCCCTCCACCCCACGTTCCACCGTAGGGCGCATGTCATGCCCGGGTCGTGCGTTTTGCGGAACCCGGGTGAACAAGCCCCAGGGGTCACTCTGGTTTCGGAGCGCCCGCTTCCGGGTGTCGAGGGGCCTGCTCAGCGGCGTCCAGCGCCGCGTCCTCGGCGGCCGCACCGGCGTCCAGACGCTCGCCCAGACGCTGCATCCGACCGGCGACCCGCGCCGCCATCTGCTCCCGCGACTTCGCCAGGACGAAGTACGAGAGGACCCCCGAGATCACCGTCGCGATCGCCAGTACCAGCAGGAACGAGGTGCCACGCAGGATCGCCGCGCAGAGCACGAGCGTCCCGAGGAACAACGCGAGGCGCTGCAGCGTGTACGTCAGCGTCGGGGACATCTTCACCCGACCAGTCAAACATCGCCCGCCCGCAGGCCGGACCCCCGGGTACATAACGGCTTGGCGGTCCGGGCACACGTCCCGATGTCCGCAGCTACTCTGAAGCGAGATCGTTTTCGAGGGAGAGGGTCCGTGCGCGTGCCTATGGCGCTCATCGTCCTGACGGTGATGATCGTCGTCTGGGCCCTCGTCGAGGTCGTGCAGGCCGACAAGGCCGAGGTCCGGCGACTGCCCAAGTGGGCGTGGCTGGTGCTGTGCGTCTTTCCCCTGCCGCCGACCGGCGCGATCGCCTGGTTCTTCCTCGGTCGCCCGAAGGTCGGCGTCCCCGGCGTGGGCACCTCCGCCGGCAGCCTGAATCTGCCGAACCTGCCCCGCCGGACGCGCTACGTCTCGCGTCCCGCCCCGGACGACGACCCCGACTTCCTGCGTCGGCTGAACGAGGAGGCCGAGCGCCAGCGCATGCTCCGCCGGCTCGAGGAGGACCTCAAGTCCCCCAACCCCACCGAGCCGAACGACAAGCCCGGCGAGTCGGCCCCGCGGGACTGATCGGCCGAACCCGTCAGGTCCCGGCGTAGCTGTGCAGGCCGGTGACGACGAGGTTGATCACGAAGTAGTTGATCAGGATCGTGCTGTAGCCGACGAGCGCGACGGTGGCGGCGCGGCGACCCTTCCAGCCGGCGGTGGCGCGGGCGTGGAGGTAGGCGGCGTAGCAGACCCAGGTGATGAACGCCCAGGTCTCCTTGGGGTCCCAGCCCCAGTAGCGGCCCCAGGCGTTCTCGGCCCAGATCGCGCCGGCGATGACGGCGAACGTCCACAGCGGGAAGACGAACGCGTGGATGCGGTAGGCGAGCCGGTCGACGGCGTCCGCGGACGGCAGGCGGCTCGGGGCGCCGGGGCGCAACCGCTCGGCGCGCTCGCGGACCAGGTACAGGATGCTCACCGCGGCACCGACGGTGAAGATGCCCATCGACACGGCCGCGGCGATGACGTGGATGACCAGCCAGTACGACTGCAGCGCGGGCTGGAGCTGCTGGGCGTCGGTGTACAGGACGGTGACGGCGAGGCCGAGCGTCAGCAGCACCGGGGTGACGACGAAGACGCCGAGCCAGCGGATGTCGTACTTGCGGGTGAGCGCGAGGTAGACGCCCATCGTGGCGAGGGCCGAGGTCGTGGAGAACTCGTACATGTTCCCCCACGGCACCCGCTCGACGGCGAGTCCGCGGCAGGTCATGCCGACGAGGTGGAGCAGGAACGCCAGGGTCGCGAGCGAGAGACCGACGCGGCCGAAGGTCTCCGCGCGGTCCCGGGCCGGCGGCTGCGTCTCCGCACCGGCGGCGGGCGCCCCGGCGCCGACGAGCGCACGTTCCTCGACGGTCGCCCCGGTGAAGCGACGGCTCCCGAACGCCCACTCGGCCGCCAGCGCCAGCATCGCCAGCGCATAGACGGCCATGGCGGCGTAGACCAGCCGGTCGCTGGTCTCGGCCAGGCTCTCGTGAACCACGGTCACTCCCTCGCAGCTGCTGGATCGGCAGGTCCAGCGGGTTTCTCAGCACTGTCGACGGCAGCGCTGTCGTCGGCGGCACTGCCGGTGGAGTCCGCGGCCAGCGCGGCGCGGACCCGTTCGACGTCGGCGGCCAGGTCCGGCCCCTCGGAGCGGGCCAGCGCGGCTACCTCGACCACGGTACGTCCTGCCTCGTCGCGCCTCGCACGCACCCAGACCCGACGTGGGCGAACGAACAGCGAGGCCAGCAGCCCGGCGAGGGCGAGCGCGCCGCCGGCGAGCGCCGGCGCGCGGCCCGGGTCCTCGGCGATCTGCAGCACGACCCACTCGCGGTAGCCCTCGAACGTGATGCTCCCCAGCCCGCCGGGGACCTTCATCGTGTCCCCGACGGCGAGCGACTGGGTGAACGGCGGCGCGTCCTCGCGGGAGTTCGTCCGCACCTGCTCCATGTCGGTCGTGTCGAGGCGGTAGACCGACTGCGGGACGCCGTCGTCGAGGCCGAGGTCGCCGGACCAGACGTTGAGCACCAGCCGCGGCAACCGCGGCGCGGGGAACGTGGAGAACGGCCCGAGGTCGAGGTCGAACGCGGCCGTCGGGAGGAAGAAGCCCTGGAAGCCGAGCTGGGTCGGCGCCGCGTCGGGGACCTTCACGACCCCGCGCGAGGACAGCCCGACGGGGTCGACGGGCAGGAACGGGACAGCGCCGGAGAAGACGAGGTCGCCCTGGCCGTCCCGCACGGTGACGACCGGCGCGTACCCGTGCGGGCCGAGGAAGACCTTCGATCCGCCGAGCTTGAGCGGGTGGTTGACGCGAATGCTCTCCGCCCGCGGGGCGGCACCCGGCTCGTCGCGGATGCTGACGCGCGCCTCGAACTCGCGGGCCGCGCCGCGCTGACTGCCGGTCTCCTCGTAGCGGGCGCTGAAGTCCTCGAGCGTGATCGCGAACGGCGGCAGGTCGTCGACGTCGAACCGCCCGCCGGTGCGCAGGTTGTCGTACTGCGTGACGGTGTTCGCGAAACCCTCACCCTCGACGACCAGCGCGCTGCCGCGCATGCCGTACAGATGCCCGACGGCGATCCCGACCAGCACCACGACCAGGGAGAGGTGGAAGACGAGGTTGCCGGTGTCGCGCAGGTAGCCGCGTTCGGCGGAGACCGAGTTCTCGTAGGCCTGGACGCGGAACCGACCGCGGCGCAGGGCGGCGGTGGCCTTCTCCAGGGCGACGTCGGGCTCGTCGTCGACGACGATCTCGGCGTGCTCGGGCAGCCGGTTCAGGTTGCGCGGCGTCGCCGGCGGACGTGCGCGCACGGCCTTGAGGTAGACCTTCGACCGCGGCACCAGGCAGCCGATGAGCGAGATCATCAGCAGGATGTAGACCGCGGAGAACCACGGCGAGGAGAACACCTCGAACAGCGAGAGCTTGTCGTACCACTTCGACAGTTCGGGGTGCCGGTTGCGGAAGTCCGCGACCGCGACCGGGTCGACGCCCTTCTGCGGGACCAGCGAACCCGGGATCGCCGCCACGGCGAGCAGGAACAGCAGCAGCAGCGCGGTGCGCATGCTCGTCAGCTGCCGCCACGCCCAGCGGGCCATCCCGATCGGGCCCAGGGGCGGCGGAACCGGCGCGGCGTCGACGTCGGAGTCGGTGACGGTCATCGGCTCAGATCGCCGTCTCGAAGTTCGACGTCCAGATCCGCATCTGGATCGACATCTCCGTCCACGCGCCGGTGACGAGCAGGACGCCGAGCAGGCAGAGCATCGCCCCGCCGATCCGCGTGACCAGCAGGTGATGCGCCTTCACCCACTCGACGGTGCCGAGCAACCGGCGCAGACCGAGCGCGATCCCGATGAACGGCAGCCCCAGACCGAGGCAGTAGACGAACGTGAGCAGCGCCCCGCGCTCCTCGCTGGCCGAGGAGAACGCGAGCGCCTGCACCGCACCGAGCGTCGGGCCGATGCACGGGGCCCAGCCGATGCCGAACAGCACGCCGAGCATCGGCGCGGCCAGCAGTCCGGCCGACGGCGCGTGGCGCAGCAGGCGGTACTCGCGCTGCAGGAACGGCAGGAAGCCGAGGAAGCCGAGTCCGAGCAGGATCGTCAGCACGCCGAGGACGCGGTTGATCGTCGACTCGTGCTCCACCAGCTCCGCGCCGAAGTAGCCGAACAGCGCGCCGAAGGAGACGAACACCGCGGTGAAGCCGAGGACGAACAGCGTCGTGCCGAGCAGGACCCGGCCGCGCTTGGCCTCGGCGAGGTCGGTGCCGGTCAGGCCGGTGACGTAGGCGAGGTAGCCCGGGACCAGCGGCAGGACGCACGGCGAGGCGAACGCGACCAGGCCGGCGAGGAGCGCGACCGGGATCGCGAGCAGCAGCGACCCGTCGGTGACCGTTCCCGAGAACGAGTCACCGGACGCTGCGAGCCAGACCTCGGCAGTACGCATCACGCGCCTGCGCTGAAACCCTTGCCCGGCTTGATCGGCACGAGGTCGGCCGCCGGCTCGGAGTAGGAGAGCCCGCGGATCTTCTCGCCCTCGTAGCGGATCGACGTCACGCTCGCGAGCCCGCACTGCCGCTTGCGCGGGTCGTGCCAGAGGCGGTTGCCCTCGATGCGCTGGCGCGCGATCCAGATCGGCAGCTGGTGGCTGACGCAGACGATCTCGTGGCCGGGCGCGAGGTCCCGCGCGGCCGCGGCGGCGTCGAGCATCCGCTGCGCGACCTTCACGTAGGGCTCACCCCACGACGGCCGGAACGGGTTCCACAGCTTCGGCCAGTGCGTCGGACGACGCAGCGAGCCGTCACCCACGCCGAAGGTCTTGCCCTCGAAGTAGTTCGCGGTCTCGATCAGCCGCTCGTCGATGTGGATCGGCAGGTCGAACGCCGCGGCGACCGGTGCGGCCGTCTCCTGCGCGCGCTCGAGCGGCGAGCTCACGACCGCCGCAATGTCCTTGCCGGCAAAGGATTCCGCGACCCGCTCGGCCATCTTGCGGCCGAGCTCGGAGAGGTGGAAGTCCGGCAGCCGCCCGTAGAGGACGCCCTCGGGGTTGTGGACCTCCCCGTGGCGGACGAGGTGGACGATCGTGTGCGTGCTCATGCCGGTGCGACCTCCGCGGCGGCCCGCGCGGCGTGCGGCAGCGCGTCGAGGATGCGGTTGACGGCCTCGTCGTCGTGGGCCGCGGACAGGAACCACGCCTCGAACGCCGACGGCGGCAGGTACACGCCGCGGTCGAGCATCGCGTGGAAGAACGCGTTGAACGCCGGGACGTTCTGCGCGCGGGCGTCGTCGTAGTTGCGCACCGGTGCGTCGATGAAGAAGACCGAGAACATCGTCCCGGCGAACTGCACGCGGTGCGGGACACCCGCCGCGGACAGGGCGTCGGACGCCGCGGACGCGACGGCCTCCCCGGCCTTGGTCAGGTGCTCGTAGACCTCGGGGGTGCAGCCACGCAGCGTCGCGAGCCCGGCGGCGACGGCGACGGGATTCCCCGACAGTGTCCCGGCCTGGTAGACCGGCCCGGCCGGCGCGAGGTGGCCCATGACGTCGGCGCGACCACCGAACGCCGCGGCGGGGAAGCCGCCGCCCATGACCTTGCCGAAGGTGAACAGGTCGGCGTCCACGCCCTCGAGGCCCCACCAGCCGGCGGGCCCGGCGCGGAAGCCGGTCATGACCTCGTCGGAGATCAGCAGTGCGCCGTGCGCCTGGCACAGCCGCTTGAGGCCGGCGGTGAAGCCCGGTACGGGCGGGACGACGCCCATGTTCCCCGGCGCGGCCTCGGTGATGACGGCGGCGATCTGACCCTCGTTCGCGGCGAACGCACCGGCGACCTCGTCGAGGTCGTTGTAGGGCAGCACGATCGTGTCGCCGGTCTGAGCCCCCGTCACTCCGGGGGTGTCGGGCAGCGCGAACGTCGCGAGGCCGGAGCCGGCCGCGGCGAGCAGCGCGTCGACGTGACCGTGGTAGCAGCCGGCGAACTTGATGACCTTCGGGCGGCCGGTGAACCCGCGCGCGAGGCGGACCGCCGACATCGTCGCCTCGGTGCCGGAGGACACGAGCCGGACCTGCTCGACCGGCGCCACCCGCGCGACGATCTCCTCCGCGAGCAGCACCTCACCCTCGGTGGGCGCACCGAACGAGGTGCCCGTCGTGGCCGCGGCCTGAACCGCGGCGAGGACGTCGGGGTGCGCGTGACCCAGGATCAGCGGGCCCCAGGAGCAGATCAGGTCGACGTAGTCCCGACCGTCCGCGTCGACCAGGTACGGCCCGCGGCCCGCGGCCATGAACCGGGGCGTCCCGCCGACCGCGCCGAACGCGCGCACCGGCGAGTTCACGCCGCCCGGAATCACCGCGCGGGCGCGCTCGAACAGCGCGGCGGACGCGGGCGCAGCGGCGGGGTACTCCTTCGGGGCACTCACCCCGGCATCGTTTCAGACGTCCCTTGGTGCCCCGACCCCGCAGCCGCGCAGGTAACCGAGGCCACACACGCGCGCGTCCGACGAGGTGGCCGCAGCAGCGACCACCGCGTCGGACGCAACGGAGGGTCAGGCCTCGACGGCGGCCGGGGCCGTGCCCGAGACCGGGATCCGGACCGGTTCGGAGCCGGCGTAGACCCCGGCGACCTTCACGGTCAGAACGCCCGCGTCGTAGGACGCGCTGATCGCGTCCTGCCCGATGCGGGCCGGGAGCGCGAAGCTCCGGCGGAAGGTGCCGTAGCGGATCTCGCGGACGGTGCGGCCGTCCTGCTCCTCGGCGCGCTCGTCCCGCCGTTCCCCGGAGACCACCAGGCGGCCGTCGGCCACCTCGACCGTGATGTCCTCGGGCGTCACACCCGGGACCTCCACGCGGACCAGCGCGTCGTCGCCCTCGCGCACGACCTCGGCGGACGGCGACCACGCCGCGTTCGCGCGGGCCGGCGGGACGGCCGGGAAGACGGTGCGGAACGGGGAGAACCACTCCGCGAGCGGATCGCGGCGACGGGAAGCAACCAGGTAACTCATCGAACTCACTCCTCTGCGACCGCCGATGTCCCGGCGGAGGTTCACTGTCTGTACCGCAGAAAACTTGAGCCGAGGCCGCTCTATTCCGGACAGTCGAAACCCCCGATGGAGATGACATCTCCACCGGGGGTTCCGGGGCGGCGCGCCGGGTGCACGGGCGCCGGTGCTGCGAGGTGGGTCAGTGAGCCGCCGGGTCAGAGCGCCTGGCGGAGCGCCGTGGCGCCGGCGGTCGTGAACTTTGCGGCCGGGGCCTTCGCCTTGCCCCCGGGGACGCCGAGGTGGAGCACGACGACCATCGCGCCGTCGCGGCCGACCGCGTAGAGGTGGGTGGTCTTCACGAAGCCCTTCGGCGGGACGGTGAAGACGCCGATGACGGTCATCCCGTCCTCGACCGCGTAGGTGTTGTACCGCTTCCAGGAGGCGCTGCGCTTGCCCTCGCGGTACTGCGGGATGTCGGCGTCGAGCCACTCGGAGTAGCAGCCCTGGATCTGGGTCCGGAGCTTCGAGACCAGCGCCGCGGCGGCGGCCTCGTTGTCGGCGATCGTCACGAACTCCTCGGCCGCGACGTTCTTCTTCCCGCGGTAGGTGCGGTAACGCGTCTCGGCGGCCGGCAGGACGTCGTGCCCGAGGCAGAACTTCGGGTTGCGGGGCGTGCCCGTGTAGACGCCGCTGGCCTTCCACTTGCCGTACCGGCTGCCCTGCGGGAGCTGCGAGGTCTTCAGGAACGAGGGCAGGCGCGAGACGCCCACGCCGATCTCCTGCTTCTCCGACGGCGCCGGAGCCGCGACGTCGGTCGCGGCGGCCGGGACACCGAGACCGGCCACGAGTCCACCGAACGCGGTGCCGGCAGCGCAGAGCGCGAGCGCGGCGGTCGCGATCCGGCCTCGGATTCGCAGCGTCGTCATCTGTGTCTCACTCCTGGCGGTGGTGCGGCGGTCTGTCACGACCCGAATGCGGGGTCAGACGCATCGTGCGCCGGTCCCGGTTGCCCCTGTGCGCCGTTCGTGAACACCTGCTCGGCAAAATCGGCGGACGGTGACGGTGCGGATACCGCGCGTCGAACACCCAAGTCGGGACGATACGCCAGCAGCCCGCCCGGGCCGGGCATATCGGACGGCACCTTTTCCTCACCGTCAGGGTCGGTCGATCGGACCATCTCGCCACCTCACTACCGTGGCCGGATGCGCACCCTGATCGGCCTGCTCTCCGTGCTCACCGGGTCCTTCCTGGCGATCATCGGCCTGCTGGGCGCCATGGGGTCGGCGCTGACCCTCAAACTGCTCCCCGGCCGTGGGGTCGAGGAGATCGCCAAGCTCCCCGAGCGGGCCGCCCGGTCGGCGAAGTCGAAGTACGGGGCGCCGCGGGTCGTCGTCCGCGGGACCGTCGCCGCCGGCCCCGACGGGCCCTACCGCGCGCCGTTGTCGGAGTCGGAGTGCGTCTGGTTCCTCGCGACGCAGACGGTGTCCGTCAACGGCCGCCGCGCGACCGTGGACCGCTACGCCCCCGCCCCCTTCGCCCTGCAGGACGCCGCCGGCAACCGCGTCCTGATCGGCCCCGAGTGCCCGGCGCTGGAGCAGATCGCCCCCTCGTTCCGGGAGACCCGCGCCGCGTCGCACCCGTGGTTCGACGAGAGCCCCAAGCTGGCCGGGAGCGCCGCCGGGGAGGCCGCTCCGAAGATCGACGTCTTCGAGTTCGTCCTCACCGAGGGGTCAGACCTGCTCGCCGCCGGCGACCTCACGCAGACCGCGGACGGCACCCCCGCCCTCGCCGGCGAGGTCACGCTCTCGGCCGGCGGTGACGCGGCGGCCTCCGGCGACCCGGCCCGTCGCCGCCTCCCGCGCGACGTCGCCATGGCGGTCGCCGGGATCGCGCTGTGCGTGATGGGCGCGGTCATCCTGTCCTACGTCGACGAGGACGACTTCGCGCCCGACCGCAACGTCCGACCCGGCTTCGTCACCCCGCAGTAGCCCGCGATGCCGACCCTGGCCCGGCGCGCCGTCGTCCCGCTGCTGGCGTTCACGGTCGGGACGGTTCTCGCCGACTCGGCGATCGTCACGCTCGCGCTGCCGGAGATCCTGCGGGAGCTCGACGGCACGGTCTCCGAGGTCGCGTGGGTGCTGATCGCCTACAACCTCGTGCTCGCGATCGCCGCCGTCCCGGCCGCGTGGGTCCTCAGCCACCGCAACCCCACACCGCTGGCGGCGATCGGGATCGCCGTCTTCGCCCTCGCCTCCGCCGCCTGCGCGCTCGCGTCGACGATGGAGGTCCTCATCGCCGCGCGTTCGATCCAGGCCCTCGGCGGCGCGTTCGCGCTGGTGGGCTGCCTGGAACTGCTGGTCGCCGCGCTCGACGAACGCCGCGGCCTCGCCCGCTGGACCGCCGCCGGCGTGATCGGGACGGCGGCCGGACCGTTCGCCGGCGGCCTGCTCACCGAGGCGATCTCGTGGCAGTCGATCTTCGTCGTCCAGGTCCCGATCGCGGTGCTCGCGGTGCCGGCAGCCCTGACGATCCGCGCACCCCGGGCGCCCTCGCCGACCCGGGAACGCCCGGCCGGGGCGCCGAACATCGCGCTGATCCTGCTCTCCGCCGCCCTGACCGCCGCCCTGTTCCTCGTCGTCCTCCTGCTGGTCGAGGGCTGGCGCCGCTCCCCCGCGACGGCCGCGCTCGCGGTCTCGGTGGTGCCGGTCGCGGCGTTCGTCGCGCCCCCGCTCGCCCGCTTCGTGCGCGGCGGCCCGCGCTCGGAGACCGCGGCCGGGTGCGTCCTGATCGCCGGCGGCCTGGCCGCGCTGGCCTGGCCCCCGTCCGCCCATCTGGGCTGGACGATCGCCCCGCAGGCCCTGATCGGCCTCGGCCTCGGCCTGACCGTCGACTCCCTCACCTTCGCCGCGATGCGTGACCGTTTCCCCCGCGCCCTGCACGGCGGCTGGACGATCGGCGCCCGGCACGCCGGCGTCGTCCTCGGGCTGGTGCTGCTGACCCCGGTGTTCACCGCCGACCTGCGCGACGCCGAGGTCCCGGCGACCGAGGCCATCACCGGTCTCATCCTGGACGCACCGCTGCAGCCCGACGACAAGATCGCGCTCGCGAGCAGCCTGGGTGAGCGTCTGCAGGCCGAGCGCGGCCGTGTGCCCGACCTGCACCCCGCCTTCGCCGAACTCCGCCTCAGCGACGCCGAACGCGTGGCGGCCGACCGGCTCGAAGCCGCGCTGAACAACCAGCTCGAACGCGCGGCCACCCGGGCGTTCCGGGACTCGTTCCTGATCGCCGCCGGTCTCGCCCTCGCCGCGCTCCTCGCGCTGATCCCGCTCCCCCGCCGCCGCCGTGCACTGGAGATGACATCTCTTGTGCAGGACGGGGGCGGGCGGTGAACCAACGCGCACTCGTCCTGCCGGCGGTCTCGGTCGCCCTGGTCGCCGGGCTGCTCGGGGTCCAGACCGCGAACGGGGGCGGGGACTTCGTCCCGGCCCGGGCGGCGGACCCCTGCGTCCCGCGGGTGGTCACCGCGGCGTCGACGACCTCGATCGAGGCGCTCGGCGAGGTGCTCGTGCTCTACGGCATCGACGGCGCGGCCTGCCGGATCGGGGTCAGCCGCGAACAGCTCGTCCTGACCCTCGGCGTGGGCACCGACCACACCGAGGCGCTCTACGCCGAGCTCCGGGCCGGTCTGCTCGACGCCGTCGAGCGGATGAAGCGCGAGAACCTGCTCCCGCCGGCGTCCGCGCTCGCCGACGAGGCCCTCGCCGACGCCGACCTCAACCGGTTCCTCAAGGCCGCCATCCGGGCCCTGCCCGACCGCGTCGTCGACGCCGCGCTGAAGACCGACGACGTCCTGCGCCGGGCGATCACCGACCTCGACCTGCGCCGCCTGCTCGACGACCTCGACCAGCCGAACCGACTCCAGCAGCAGATCAGTGCCGCCGTCACCCAGGCGGTCAAGGACTCCCTGACCGACCGCCTCCGCTCGATCGTCCCCGACCTCCCCGGCCTCTGACACCTGCGGGATGACGTCCCGGGGACACCCCCTGTCAGCCCGCACGAGGGCCGACACCCCACCCCCACGGGACGTCATCCCGCAGAGCGAGGGGGACGCGAAAAGCGCCCCGGGGGATTGGGGGTCCCGGGGCGCTTCTGTTCGCGGATCGCCAGACGTTCTGAGGAGGGGTCAGAAGGCCTTCTCGAGCGCCCGCTTGGCGGTGGTGGAGAAGGCCGCCAGGGGAGCGTCCTTCTTCTTGCCCATGTCGCCGAACGTGGTCACGACGACCTTCTTGCCGTCGCGGCCGATGCCGAAGAGCGTGAAGTTGTACTCCGACCCGGGAGGCGCGTAGTACACGGCGTGGACGGTCAGGCCGTTCTCGACCTTGTCCCACTTGCCGACGCGCTCGATGCCGGTGACGTCCGAGACCTTCTTGTCGCACTCGCGGACGGCCTTGCGGAGCTTGTTGACGGCCTTCTTCGCCGCCTTCGTGTTCTTCGTGATCGTGATGATCTCGCGCGCCTCGGCGCTGCCGTCGGAGCTGAACGACTGGTGCGAGGACGACGCCGCCGGGAGGATCCCCTTGATGCAGGTGTACATCGGGTTCGGCAGGCCGGGCTTCGGCTTGGCCGCCGTCCACGGCGTGTACTTCGACGCCTGCGGCAGGTCGCTCTTCGGGATGAAGCGGCCGGTGTGGTCGGCGCTGGCCGAGGTGACCGCGACGCCGGTGAGGGCGACGCCGGCGACAACGGCACCGACGAGGGCGCGGCGACGGGTCTTGGTGGAGAGGGTCATGGCCGTAAGTCCTTTGTGATGAGTCGTCGCCGGGTGGCTCCCGGCGGCGGCCCGTGCCCCGGTCCGCACGGAGAAGACGCCATGCCCACCGAGGCGGTTTACACCGACCGCCGAGAATTTTCGGCGACCACCCGAACGGCCCAGCGCAGGCCCCTGACCAGCGGAATCAGCGCAGCCGGCGCGCGGCCTCGACGGCCCAGTAGGTGAGGACGATGTCCGCACCGGCCCGGCGGATCGAGGCGAGGGTCTCGTCGATGACCCGCTCCCGCTCCAGGACACCGGCGGCGGCCGCGGCCTCGACCATCGCGTACTCGCCCGAGACCTGGTACGCCGCGACCGGGACGTCGACCGCGTCCCGGACCTGCCGCACGACGTCGAGGTACCCGAGGGCCGGCTTCACCATGACGATGTCGGCGCCCTCGGCGATGTCGAGCGCGACCTCGCGCAACGACTCCCGGCCGTTGCGGGGGTCCTGCTGGTAGCTCTTGCGGTCCCCGGTGAGCGAGGACTGCACGGCGTCCCGGAACGGCCCGTAGAAGGCCGAGGCGTACTTCGCGGCGTAGGCGAGCAGGACGGTGTCGGTAAAGTCCTCGGCGTCCAAAGCCCTTCGCACGTAAGCGATCTGACCGTCCATCATCCCGGACGGACCGAGCACGTGCGCCCCGGCGCGGACCTGCGCCAGCGCCCCGGCGGCGTACCGCTCCAAGGTCGCGTCGTTGTCGACGGCACCGTTCGGGGTGAGCACCCCGCAGTGGCCGTGGTCGGTGAACTCGTCCAGGCACAGGTCGGCCATCAGGACGGTGGCGTCCCCGACCTCGGCCGCGAGCTCGCGCAACGCGACGTTGAGGATCCCGTCCGGGTCGTCGAGGCCCGAGCCGGTGGCGTCCTTCTCCAGCGGGACGCCGAACAGCATCAGCCCGCCGACACCGGCCTCGACCGCGTCGACCGCGGCCTTGCGCAGCGAGTCCAGCGAGTGCTGGACGACGCCGGGCATGGACGCGATCGGCCGGGGCTCGGTCGCGCCCTCGGCGACGAACATCGGCAGCACCAGCTGCCGCGGCTCCACGGTGGTCTCGGCGACGAGTCGCCGGATGGCCGGGGTCCGCCGCAGCCGGCGCGGCCGGATGTCCATCGTCCGTCCTGTCCTACCGCCGGCGACGAGCCGCGGTGCGCTTCTCGGAAGGTCGCAGCACGGCCTCGCCGGCCTCCTCGGCCGCGGCCCGCCGGGCCTCGCCGAAGTCGGCGAGGGCGTCCGCGAGCTCGCGCGCCGACGGGGTCGGGGCGAGGACGTCGACGCGCAGGCCGTGCTCGGTCGCCTCGGCCGCGGTGGACGGGCCGATGCACGCGATGATCGTCGAGGCGTGCGGCTTGCCGGCGATGCCGACGAGGTTGCGCACCGTCGAGGCCGAGGTGAAGACGACGGCGTCGAAGCCGCCGCCCTTGATGGCCTCGCGCACCGGCGCGGGCGGCGGGGCCGCACGCACGGTCCGGTAGGCGGTGACGTCGTCGACCTCCCAGCCCAGGTTCACCAGGCCGGCGACGAGGACGTCGGTCGCGATGTCCGCGCGCGGCAGGAAGACGCGGTTGATCGGGTCGAAGACCTCGTCGAAGGGCGGCCAGTCCTCGAGGAGGCCCTTGGCCGACTGCTCCCCGGAGGGGACGAGGTCGGCGCGGATGCCCCACGCCGCGAGGTCGGCCGCGGTCTGCTCGCCGACCGCCGCGACCTTGATGCCGGAGAAGGCACGCGCGTCGAGGCCGTACTCCTCGAACTTCTCCCGCACCGCACGGACCGCGTTGCGCGAGGTGAACGCGACCCACTCGTAGCGGCCGGTGACCAGGCCCTTGATGGCCCGCTCCATCTGCTGCGGGGTGCGCGGCGGCTCGACGGAAATCGTCGGGACCTCCTCCGGCACCGCGCCGTAGGAACGCAGCCGCGCCGAGAGGGCGCCGGACTGCTCCTTGGTCCGTGGGACGAGCACGCGCCAGCCGAACAGCGGCCGCGTCTCGAACCACGACAGGGTCTCGCGCAGGTTCACGACCTCACCGACGACGGTGACCGCGGTCGGTGCCAGCGTGCCCGCGGGCAGCGCGTTCACGATGTCGGCCAGCGTGCCGGCGACGGTCCGCTGCTCGGTGGTCGTGCCCGACCAGGTCGTGATGACCGGGGTCGCGGGGTCGAGGCCGACCTCGATGAGCTTCGCGGCGGCGTTGCCGACCAGCGAACGCTCGGTCGTGCCCGAGAGCACGATCGTCGCATCCTTGCTGGCGAGGGACGCCCAGTCGATCTTGGTGTCCGCGACGTCGACGACGCGCACCTCGCGCACCGACTTGTTCGTCAGCGGGACGCCGGCGAACACCGGGACCGCGGCGACCGGGGAGACACCGGGCACCACCTGGAACGGCCAGCCGGCCTTGACGCAGGCGGCGGCCTCGTCGGCCAGGTGCCCGGTCATCGCGCCGTCACCGTCGACCAGGCGGATCACGCGCTTGCCACCCTTGGCCGCGTTGGAGATCGCCTTCGCGCGGGCGGCGGGGGTCAGCGGCGCACCGTCGGCGTCGAACGCGCCGTCGACGACGGCGACGTCGGCCGGGCAGTACGAGAGCAGCTGCTCGCGGCCGTTCTCGGAGAGCACGACGACCTCGGCGTCGCGCAGGAGCTCGAGCGCACGCACCGTCAGCAGGCCCGGGTCACCCGGGCCGATGCCGACGAAGGCCACGGACCCGGACGCGCGCTTCGCCGGCTCGGCCGGCGTCGTCTTCGTCGAGGTCTTCACCGCCTTCGGCTTCGCCGCGGGCTTCGCGGCGGTCGCAGCGGGGGCGGCCGGGGTGGTCGTCTTTCGCGTCGGGCTCATGCCGACTCCTCCTGCATCAACAAGTCGGCCCCGTCGGCGAGCATCTCGGCCGCAAGCTTGCGGCCGATCATCTCCGCCTCGACGAGGGGGCCGGTCATGGACTGCCGCACGGCGGCGGTCCCATCGGTTGCGAGCACCGTCGCTCGCAGGTACAGCTCGTCCTCCTCGCCCGCCTCGGGGTCCCCCTCGACCGGCTCCCCGAGCGCCCCGACGGGCGCCGAGCATCCGGCCTCAAGGGTGGCGAGCAGAGCTCGTTCCGCGGCGACGGCGGCCCGGGTCCACGGGTCGTCGAGGCCACGGAGCGCGGCGAACACGTCGGCCGCCGCGGGATCGGTGTCGGGGTCGCGGCACTCCACCGCGAGCGCCCCCTGCCCGGGAGCGGGCAGCATCTGGATCGGGTCGAGGGTCTCGGTGATCTCGTCCGCGCGGCCGAGGCGGACCAGGCCGGCCCGCGCCAGGACGACGGCGTCGAGCTCCCCGTCGGTCACCTTGCGCAGCCGCGTGTCCACGTTGCCGCGGATCTCGACGATCTCGTGCCCGAGGCCGAGCGCGCGCAGTTGCGCGGCCCGCCGCGGCGAGCCGGTGCCGATCTTCGAGCCGGACGGCAGCTCACCGAGCACAAGGCCGTCGCGAGCGACGAGCGCGTCGCGCGGGTCCTCGCGCTGCGGGACGGCCGCGATGACCAGGCCCGCGGCGTCCGCGGTCGGAAGATCCTTGAGCGAGTGGACGGCGAAGTCGATCTCACCGGCGAGCAGCGCCTCGCGCAGCGCGCTGACGAACACGCCCACGCCCCCCATCGACGCCAGCGGCGCCGTGGAGACGTCGCCATCGGTCGTGATGTGGACCAGCTCGACCTGACGCCCCGTCAACTCGGTGACGCGGTCGGCAACCCACTGGGACTGACTGGTCGCCAGTTTGCTGGCGCGAGTGCCTAGACGCAGCGCGATCACGAGGCTCCCCCTTCGAGGTCGCCCAGAACGTCGTCGGTCAGGTCGGCGCTCATGACCGCCTCGACCGCGTTGCGGTCCAGGTTGAACAACTCGCGGAGGGCGGCGGTGTAGGTCTCGCCGTCGGGGCCGCTGGCCAGTTCCTTCACCCGCACGGTCGGACCGTGCATGAGCTTGTCGACGACGCGCTTGACCGTCTTCGCGATCTCGGCCCGCTCGCGGGCGCTGAGGTCGGGGAGCTTGCCCTCCAGCCGCAGCATCTCCGCGTTCACGACGTCGTCGGCCATGGTGCGCAGCGCGACGACGGTCGGTGCGATCTGGTTCGCCCGCTGGCCGGCCGCGAACGCGGCGACCTCCGCGGCGACGATCCGCCGGACCGCCTCGACCTCGGCGGGCACACCGTTCTCGGAGTCGGCGTCGGCGAGGGACTCCAGGTCCACCAGCGTGACGCCGGGCAGCTCGGCGGCCACCGGGTCGATGTCGCGCGGCAGCGCGAGGTCGAGCAAGAACTGGGTCGCCCCGCCGCGGACGTCCGCAGCGGCACGGAGGGTCGCGGCGTCGAGCACGAGCTCGGTCGCCCCGGTGCAGGACACGACGAGGTCGGCCTCGGGCAACGCCGCCTCGACCTGCTCCATGCGGATCGCACGGCCGCCGAGCCCGGTGGCGAGGCGCTGCGCGCGCGAGTAGGTCCGGTTGGCGACGACGAGCTCGGCGAGGCCTTCCTCGGCGAGCACGGTCGCGGCGAGCGCGCTCATCGAGCCCGCGCCGACGACGAGCGCCTTGCGGCCGGCGAGACCGTCGAGCGTCGCGCGGGCCCGGCCGAGCCCGACGCTGACCAGCGAACGACCGGCGCGGTCGATCCCGGTTTCGGTGCGGGCGCGCTTGCCGACACGCAGCGCGCGCTGCACGAGTTCGTTCAGCACACGGCCGGCGCCACCCTGGTCCTGCGCGACGGCGAGCGCGGCGCGGACCTGACCGAGGATCTGGCTCTCACCGACGACCATCGAGTCCAGGCCGCAGGCCACGGAGAACAGGTGCTGGACGGCCCGGTCCTCGTAGTGCACGTAGAGGTGCGGACGCAGCTGCTCCAGTCCGATCGCGGTGTGCCGGCAGAGCACCTCCGACAGGTCGGCGAGACCACCGTGGAACTTGTCGACGACCGCGTAGACCTCGACCCGGTTGCAGGTCGAGAGCACCGTCACCTCGGCGACGTGCTCGGAGGCCAGCGCGTCCGAGAGCAGCTTGTTCAGCGCATCGCCGGTGAGGGCGACGCGCTCCAGCAGGCGGACCGGCGCGGTGCGGTGCGACAGTCCGATGACGAGGACGTTCATCCGGGCATCGCCCCCGTCAGGGCGCCGGTGTCCGCGGGCGCGCCGTTGGTGGATCCGTTGGAGCTGCCGTCCGCGTTCGGCGCCGGGACCCGGCGGGAGCGCCGGGGCCGGGGCTCGGTCTCGCGCAGCGACTTGCGCTGCGCGTGGAAGGCGAGGATCTGCAGCTCGACGGACAGGTCGACCTTGCGCACGTCGACGCCGTCGGGGACGGTCAGCACGACCGGCGCGAAGTTCAGGATGCTGGTCACGCCGGCGGCGACGAGGCGGTCACAGACCTCCTGCGCGGCGCTGCCGGGCGTGGCGATGACGCCGATGGTCACCCCGCGGGACGCGATGATCGACTCGAGGTCCTCGAGCGGGTTGATGACGACGCCGGCGAGCGTCTCCCCGACCCGGGCCGGGTCCGCGTCGACGAGCGCGACGATGCGGAAACCACGGGAGGAGAAACCGCCGTAGTTCGCGAGCGCGTGGCCGAGCGAACCGACACCGACGATGACGCAGGCCCAGTCCTGGGTGAGGCCGAGCTCACGGGAGATCTGGTAGACGAGGTACGCGACGTCGTACCCCACCCCCCGGGTCCCGTAGGAGCCGAGGTAGGAAAGATCCTTGCGGAGTTTCGCGGAGTTCACGCCGGCGGCGGCCGCGAGCTCCTCGGACGAGACCGTGGCCGTGCCGCGCTCGGAGTACGCGAGCAGCGCGCGGAGATACACCGGGAGCCGTGCCACGGTGGCGTCCGGGATCCCGTCGCGGCTGCGGGCCGCGCGCGGTGATCGTGCAGCGCTCATGGCACTCCTGGGCGGGAAAAATGAGGCGCTTTTCGGGGGGCGTGCGCACCAGCGAGGGTAAGCGCTTGTGAACGCGCGAACAAACTCGGAGCGACCGTTCGTCTCACCTGGTGAGACGAGAGCGTTTCGGCTACCTCACCGTGTCAGGGCCGCACGCAGGCGGTCCGGGTCCACACGCCAGAAGGTGTGCTGTACGCCATCCACCAGCGTCACCGGAATCTGCTCCCACCACTGCGCGAACAGATCCTCGTCCTGCGTGATGTCGATCTCGGTCCACCCGACGCCCAGGTCGGTGCAGACCTCCTCGATCACGACCAGAGCCTTCTGGCACAGGCCGCAGCCCGGCTTCGTCAGCACGGTCACGCGCGGCGAACTCTGCGTCGACTCGGTCACCGCGTCTCCTCCCGTTCGCCCGGTGCGGGCGGCCGCAACTGTCCGCGGGCGATCTTCCCCGAGACCGAGCGCGGCAGTCCCGGGACGAGTTCGACCTGCTGCGGAACCTTGAACCGGGCGAGCCGGCCCGCGCAGAACTCCCGGACCTGATCCGCCGTCAGCTCCGCGCCCGGCGCGGGGACGAGCAGCGCCCGGATCCCACGCTCACCCGCGGGCGCGCCGACGACGACCGCCTCCGCGACACCGGGCAGCGCGAGCAGGACCTCCTCGATCTCGTGCGGGTACACCGCGAACCCGTCGACCTCGAGGACGTCGTGGCGGGTGCTGACCATGAACAGGTCACCGTCGGGGTCGCGGATCGCGACGTCCCCGGTGGCGAACCAGCCGTCGGCGTCCGGGGCGCCCTGCCCGTCGGGCCAGTACCCGGAGAAGAGGTTCGCGCCGCGGATCCACAGCTCGCCGGGGTCGCCGTCGTCGGCCTCCGTGCCGTCGCGGTCCACGACGCGGACGTCGATGCCCGGCAGCGGCCGGCCCACCGACCCCTCCCGGGCGCGCAGGGACGCGGTGACGACGGGGGCGGCCTCGGTCAGCCCGTAGCCCTGCCAGACCCGGCGGCCGGTGGCCTCCCGGAACGCCGCCGCCTCCGCCGGGCGCAGCGGGGCCGAGCCGCTCACGAACACGCGGACCGCGGCGAGGGCGTCCCGCGCGCCGGGGTTCGCCGTCCAGGCGGCGTACATCTCCGGGGTGCCCGCGACGCTGGTGACGCCGGTGGAGGCGACCAGGTCCAGGACCGCGGCGGGGTCGTTGTCGAGGGCGAGGACCGTGGTCGCCCCGGCGTGCAGCGCCTGCCCGAGGACGGCGTTGAGGCCGAAGACGTGGAACAACGGCAGCGCGAGCAGGACGACGTCGCCGCGCTGGACCGGCGCCGGGTCGAGGCCCGCCAACTGGGACAGGTTCGCGAGCAGGGCCCGGTGGGAGAGCATCGCCCGCTTGGGCGGGCCGCCGGTGCCCGCGGTGAGCAGCAGCGCGGCGAGGGCCTCCCCGCCGGGGACCGGCCCGGGCGCCGGGGCGCCGCCGGCGGCGCGGCCCGCGGCGGCCAGGTCAGCCACGGCCGCCTCGTCGGTGACGTGCAGGCGCGCCCCGACCTCGGCGACGGCCGCCGCGATCGCGACCGGCGATCCGGTCGGGTCCAGGGGCGCGACCACCAGGCCCGCCCGCAACGCGCCCAGGTAGGCAGCGACGAAACCGGCGCTGTTCGGCAGCGAGAGCGCCACCCGGTCACCGAAGCGCAGGTCACGGGCCTGCAGCCCGGCGGCGACGGCGACGACCTCGGCGTCCAGGTCGGCCCAGGTCCGGGCGGACCCGCCCGCGACCAGCGCGAGCCCCGCGGGGTCCCGGGCGGCGGCCGCGGCGACCAGACCGGCGAGATTCGCCGGGCCCGGCGCGAAGGTGGCGTTTCCCACGGCCCGGAGTCTGCCACGCGCGCTCGGCGGGCCCGCGGGCGTCGATAGGCTCGGAGCATGTCGGCCGAGGCGGACACCGGGGGTGGTGCGGCGGCCTTTTTCGACGTCGACAACACGATCGTCCGCGGCGCCTCGATCTTCCATCTCGCGCGCGGCCTCTATGCGCGGCGTTTCTTCTCGACCCGCGACATCGCCCGCTTCGCGGTGATGCAGCTGAAATTCGTGGTCGGCGGATCCGAGGATCTCAACGACATGGATTCGGCGAAAACCATGGCGCTGTCGTTCATCGACGGGCACTCCGTCTCCGAATTGGTCGCCGTCGGCGAAGAGATATTCGACGAATTGATCGCCAAGCGGATCTGGCCGGGCACCCGCGCGCTGACGCAAATGCACCTCTACGCCGGGCAGCAGGTGTGGCTGGTGACCGCGACGCCGGTCGAGCTCGCGACGACGATCGCCAATCGGCTCGGCCTCACCGGAGCGCTCGGGACGGTCGCGGAGGTCCGCAACGGCGTCTACACCGGACGCCTCGTCGGAGAGCCGCTGCACGGGCTCGCGAAGGCGCGCGCCGTCGAGGCGCTGGCCGCCCGCGAGAACCTCGATCTGGCGCGCTGTTCCGCCTACAGCGACTCGGCGAACGACATTCCACTGCTCTCCCTCGTCGGGCATCCGTGCGCGGTGAACCCGGACGCGAAACTGCGCGCCCACGCGAAGGCGCACGGCTGGCGGATCCGCGACTACCGGACCGGCCGCAAGGCCGCGAAGATCGGGCTCCCCACCGCCGCCGGGGCCGGCGCGATGGCCGGGGGGATCGCCGCCGCGATCTCGGTCCACCGACGCCACGTGCGCGGGTCGGGCTGAGCCCTCGACCGAAAAGCACCACAGCCGGGAATCGGGCGGTCGCACAAAGTTACAGAGCCGTCATTCGCACGAATCCGGACATATTCGCGACAAATGCCGCGCGGGTCCGCGGACCGTTCTTTTGGCCGCTGGAACAGACCTTGGAGATCTGCACACAACCGCTCCCGGATCGTGCACCGATGGGGCCCGCCGTTCACCCGATCGGTGGTGTTGAGTGCGGTGCCGGTGGGAAGGTCAAGGTTCGTCCACAACATCTGTCCTGTCCCGGTTTCCGTGTCTACGATTGCGACACCTTCGGAATAACGCCCCTCCCGTCCGCCGCCGCCCGGGGAGCCGATGTCCCGTCCGCCGTTCACCGACGCGTCAGGCCTCGCACGCCTGCGTGATGCCTTGCTGGCGCCACCCGCACTCGCGGTCGCCGGCGGGTTCGACGGTGCTGCGCCGCGGGCGCCCTTCGCCGGCACCGGACGCCACCGCGCCGAGTCCTCGCCGCACACGCTGCTGAGCGTCGCCGCGAACGCGGCCGGCAACGTCCTGGGGCTGCCCGGTCAGGCCAGCGCCCCCGCCGAGCTCGACGACCCGGAGTCGCGCCGCCTCACCGCGCTGGTCAACCGCGCCAAGGACGGCGACACCGAGGCGTTCGCCCGGCTCTACGACCACTACGTCGACACGATCTACCGGTACGTCTACTACCGCGTCGGCTCCAAGCAGCTGGCCGAGGACCTCACCAGCGAGACGTTCCTGCGCGCGCTGCGCCGCATCGAGACCTTCACCTGGCAGGGCCGGGACTTCGGCGCCTGGCTCGTCACCATCTCCCGGAACCTGGTCGCGGACCACTTCAAGTCCAGCCGGTTCCGCCTCGAGGTCACCACGGCGGACATGGTCGACTCCGACCACGTCGAGGAGAGCCCCGAGGGCGAGGTCATGGCGACCTTCACCAACACGGCGTTGCTGGAGGCCCTGCAGCGCCTGAACGCCCAGCAGCAGGAGTGCCTCGTCCTGAGATTCCTTCAGGGTCTGTCGGTCGCCGAGACCGCGAAGGTGATGGGGAAGAACGAGGGCGCGATCAAGACGCTCCAGTACCGGGCGATCCGGGCCCTTGCCGCTCTGCTGCCGGAGGAGATCCGATGAGCGCGATTTCCCTCCCGCTTTCGGGCGGTTCGGCACGTTCCTCGCGTGAATGCGTAACTTCCTCGGCCAACTCTCGTTATGCCGGGCGACAACCCAACGCCGTGGAAAGGTATGGCCGGGGGTGGGAGCGGTGACCGTGGGTCCGCGTGAGCGGCAGCGCGTGCGGCAGTTTGCCCTCGCGCTGGACGGCGCGGCCGTCGACGAGACGACCGCGGTCCCCCTGGCACGCCTCGCGACCTCCCTGCAGGGCGTCGGCACCGCGCTGACCGCCGCCGCCCCGGCGGACGACTTCAAGGCCGCCCTCCGCAACCGCATCCTCGCCGTCGGTGCCGTCACGACCCCGCCGCCCGCGGTCGCCGCCCCGGCCCCGTGGCGCCGGCGCCTGGTCGCCGCGAGCGCCGTCCTCGCCGTCTCGACCGGCAGCGGCGCCGGCCTGGCCGTCGCCAGCGGCAACGCGCTGCCCGGCGACCGCCTCTACGAGGTCAAGCTCGCGATCGAGAACATGCGCCTCGCGCTCGCCCCGAACGACATCGCGAAGGCCGAGCGGTACCTGGCGATCGCGTCCACCCGTCTGAGCGAGATCAAGGCGATGCTCGCCGAGAACCCGAACGCCGCCGCCGACCCGGCGCTGGTGCAGGAGCTCCGCGAGACCATGCTCGCGATGGCCGAGGCCGTGAACGCCGGCAGCGCCCTGTTCTTCGAGGTCTTCGAGCGCACCGGCGACGCCAGCGTCCTCGCGACGCTGGAGCAGTTCCTCGCCGAGCGCGCCGAGGGTCTGTCCGCCGTGCGCGACCTGCTCCCGGTCGAGCTGCGGATGAACTCCGCCTCGCTGCTCGTCGAGCTCGAGGACCTCGCCGCCAAGGTCGCGTACGTGACCGGTCGCTCCACCGACCTGGCCCGCCCGATGACCCTCGTCGGCGACATCCGCGACCGTGCCGACCGGCACGCCGACCGGACCGTTCTCGACAGCTCCGCCGCGGCGATCGCCCAGGCGCTCGAGGCCATGCGCGCCGCCGCCCAGGCCGCGCAGCAGCAGGCCGCCCCGGCCGCCGCCGAGGACGAGACCGCCGCCGAGCAGCAGGAACCCGCGACCGAGACCTTCAAGCGCGACGTGAGCAAGTACATCGAGGTCGACGTCGCCGGCAGCGACGGCAGCTTCGACCACGTCGCGGTCACGAGCATGCCGAACACCGACCGCGAGCGTCAGGTCACCACCGGTTCGCTCAAGGGCAGCCCCGTCCGCGAGGCCGGCAGCTCCGCCGCCGATCAGCTGCTCTGGGGCCTCCCGGTCCCGAGCAACGAGATCAACGCCTCGGTCCCCGGCAGCCTCTCCGCGAGCTTCAGCCCCTCCGGCGCCCGGTACGCCCACCTCGCCGCCGAGTAGCTCCCGCTCGTCGCTCCGTCGCGCGCCGCTTCACCAGCCACCCCGCGCGCTTCACCAGCCGAGGCCTCGCTTCACCAGCCGGGCCGCGCGGTCAAGCAGAGGCTCAGCCGGTGAAGCCAGTCCGCGCGGGCGCGTCCGGGCGGATCAGGGGCGAGTCAGGGGCGGATCAGGTGAAGACGCTCCGGCGCTGCATGAGCAGGCGGTACAGGGTCTGCTGGATGACCTCGCGGACCTGGTCGGCGACCTCGAAGACCAGGGACGGGTCGTCGGCGGCGCCCTCGGGGTAGTGGTCGGTCGGGACCGGGCGGCCGAACTCGATGAGCCACTTCGACGGGAGCGGGACGAGGCCGAGGGGGCCGAGCCACGGGAAGGTCGGGGTCAGCGGGAGGTACGGGACGCCCAGGACCCGCGCGAGGGTCCGGGAGTTGCCGATCACGGGGTAGGTCTCCTCGGCGCCGACGACGGCGGTCGGGATGATCGGGGCGCCGGTGCGGAGGGCGGCGGCGACGAACCCGCCCCGGCCGAAGCGCTGGAGCTTGTACCGCTCGCGGAACGGCTTGCCGATGCCCTTGTAGCCCTCGGGCCAGACGCCGACGAGTTCGCCACCGGTGAGCAGGCGTTCGGCGTCGGGGGCGCAGGCGAGGGTGACGCCGGCCTTGCGGGCGTACTCGCCGACGAACGGGAGCCCGAAGACCAGGTCCGCCCCCAGCGGGCGCAGACGCCGCTGGGCGGGGTGGTGGTCGCGCAGGGCGAGCATCGTCATGATCGCGTCGAGCGGGATCGTCCCCGAGTGGTTGCCGACGACGAGACCGGCGCCCTCGGCGGGGACGTTCTCCTCGCCCCGGATCTCGACCCGGAACCAGTGGTCGTAGAGCGGCCGGAACGGCGCGAGCAGGACGTGGTCGGTCAGGTCGGGGTCGGCGCCGAACTCGTCGACCTCGTACTCCCCGCTGACGCGGCGGCGCAGGAAGGCGAGCGCCCCGGCGGCCTTGCGGTCCAGGTCGCGCCCACGGGCGCCGAGCGCGTCGCGGAGGGCGTCGGACAGGCCGGGCTCCGCGGTGCCCGCGGTCGCGGACTCGGTGCCGGCCGGGCCCGAGCGGTCCTCGGGCGGGAACGGGAGAACGCGGGCGTCAGACATCGGCACCTCCGGGGTTCCCGCCGGCGCCGACGAGCCCGAGGCCGGCCGGCGGGAGGGGATCGTCGTCCGGGCGGTCGGCATCCGCGGAGGCACCCGCGAGGAACGCCTCGAACGCGGCGGCCGTCGAGTAGCGCGGGGTGTACCCGAACTCGGTGCGCAGCTTGGTCGTGTCCACGACGCGGCCGTGGGTGAGCAGGCCGATCAGCTCCGGCGTCAGGGTCACCCCGACGGCCTTGCGCAGGACCGGCGCCGCGACCTTCGCCGCCACCCCCGCGACCGGCACGGTCGGACGCCCGGCCCGCCGCGCGGCCTGGGAGAGCAGCAGGACGCCGTCGCCGGCGACGTTGTACGTCCCCCGGTGCCGGCCCGTCGCGGCCTCCCGCAGGACCGCCAGGGCGTCGGAGGGATGCAGGAACTGCAGCCGGGCGTCGTAGCCGAGAATCGTCGGGATCACCGGGAGCCGGAACAGCGCGGCGACCGGCGACTCGATCCCCGGCCCGAGAATGTTCGCGAACCGCAGGACGGTGGTGTCGACGTCGCTGCGCCGGCGCACGAAACCGCGCAGGTACGCCTCGACCTCGGAGGCGTCCTTCGCGAACCCGGAGCGGGGCGCGACCTTGGGCTGCGTGCCCTCGGTGAACAGCGCGGGGTCGGCCGGCGACGCTCCGTAGACAGCTGTCGAAGATTTGACCACCAGACGACGCAAGCTGGGAGCCTTCTGACAGGCCGCGAGCAGCTGCATCGTCCCGATGACGTTGAGCTCCTTCATCGCCGCGCGGCCGCCGGCCCCGGGCGCCGAGGTCACCGACAGGTGCACGACGGTGTCGACCTCCGCCGCCCCGATCACCTTGGCGATGATCGGGTTGCGGATGTCGGCCCGGACGAACTCGGCGCGGCCCAGGTCGGACCGCGGCGGAACGACATCAACGCCGATCACCCGGTCGACACCGGGCGCGGCGTTGAGTTCGTGGACGAGGGCACCGCCCAGGGTCCGGGCAACCCCGGTGACGAGAACGACTCGTCCCATGTCGGCCCCCGCCCTGGAAAGTCCCGCTACCTACTTCTTGTTGCGACGCTGGACGCGCGTGCGCTTCAGCAGCTTGCGGTGCTTCTTCTTCGCCATGCGCTTACGGCGCTTCTTGATGACAGAGCCCACTGCAGACCTTTTTTCAGACGAGGAGGGCGGCCTGGAGACGGGCGCGCCGGACGGAGTTCAGGTGGGAAAGCCTACCCGGCGGCCCGGGGAGCCGAACCGCCCCCACAACCGCCCCCACAAACACCGAACGCCGGGCTCGCAGGAGCGGGCCCGGCGCAGGGGTTGCGACGTGCAGGTCAGCCGGTGTCGGCGTCGAAGAACGACTGGCGCAGGTACGTCTGCACCGCGTTCTCGGGGACGCGGAACGACCGGCCGACGCGCACGGCAGGGAGCTCACCGTTGTGGACGAGCCGATAGACCGTCATCTTCGACACCCTCATCTTGGTAGCGACTTCCGCCACCGTGAGGAACGAGACGTCGGAGAGCGGCTGCTCGTTCGAAGCCATGGGCGCACCGGACCTTTCAGCCCGCGTCGGTCACCGGAAGGGTCCGATGGACGAGTTCGGGGATGCTGCGTTTCGTTAAGTAGACACTAGTGGCGGGTGGTACGGGTGGGGAAGGGGCCGCATTGTGCCCGATCTTGATCTACCTGCGAGAACGCGACACACCTAAGCGTCTTTTGGCGCTTTCCGAGGAAAATGTCACCCGTCCGGGTGGTCAGAACTTTGCCCGAACGGACCATCACAATCCGGACTTGTCGAGCAGGTAGGCCGTCATCGGCTCGTAGAGGTGCGGCGCGACGTTGTCGTCGAGGGGCACGACGACCGCCACCTTCCCCTCCTCGGCGCCCAGGAACAGGGCCGGGTCGTTGCTGTCCGCGAAGCCCACGACGGTCGCGCCGGCCAGCCCGGCAGCCCCCGCCCACCCGTGGTCGGCGACGACCAGGTCCGGCGGCGCCTCCCCGGCGCGCTCGAGGTCGTCGAGCATCGCCCGCATCGGGTAGGCGGAGTGCGTGTGGCAGAGCTCCCCGCGGTTGGACACCATCGCGACGTCGGCGATGTACCGGATCTCCCGGTACTCCTCCCCGTGCCGGCGCCACTCCTCGTAGCGCCACCCGGCGGCGGGGGTGAGCAGGGTGCACCCGGCGGCCTTCAGGGCCGCGGCGACGGCGAGGTGCACCGGCAGCAGCCCGGCGGGGTGGCCGGTCGCGACGAGAACGCGGGCCCGGTCGGCCGCGGCGCGGGCGATCACCTCGGCGGCGTCGTCCAGGGCGTCGAGCGTCCGGTCGGGGTCGATCGTGTCCGGGCCTGAGGTGATCCGGTCGTCGGGCGAGACGCCGCAGCGGTCGGCCATGACCTCCAGAACCTGCGCGAACGTCCAGTCCGGGTCCAGGTCGAGGCCGAAGCCGGCGTACTCGTCGCCGGTGACGACCCGGCGGTAGCTGCGCAGGTTGTTGTCGCGCGGGGTCGCGACGTCCCCCGCGATGCGCGCCTCGCACAGGTGCTTGCGCAGCTCGTCGCGGGTGGGGACGGGGACGCTGGGCCGGGTCACGCCGTCAGTCCGTGCCGGGGGAAGACGGCGGCGCGGGTGGCGAGCACGGTGGAGTCGAGCGGGTCGTCGGGGTCGCCGCCGTCCCAGGGGACGAACGCCGCGGCGGACCCGTCGGTCATGCGCGGCGGCGGGCTGGCGCCGAGGCTCTTCACGTGCGCCTGCCAGCCGGGGGCGGTCGCGGTGTCAGGGTCGATCGGGACGCCGCACGCCTCGGCGAGCAGGTGCGTCCAGGCCCGCGGGACGACGCCGATCAGGTCGTAGCCCCCGCCGCCGGTGGCGAGCCAGCGCCCGCCGGCGACCTCGTGCGCGAGCTCGTGCAGCCGGCGGTAGGACGTCCGCTGCCCGTCGACGGTGAGCGCGAGGTGCGCGAGCGGGTCGTTCACGTGGCTGTCGCAGCCGTGCTGGGTCACCAGGACCTCGGGTGCGAAGGCCCGCAGCAGCGGCGGGACGACGGCGTCGAAGGCGCGCAGCCACCGGGCGTCGTCGGTCGCGGGCGGGAGCGCGACGTTGACCGCCCGCCCCTCGGCGCCCGCGCCGCCGATCTCCTCCGGAAAGCCGGTGCCGGGGAACAGGTACCGGCCGGACTCGTGCAGGGAGATGGTCAGCACGCGCGGGTCGTCCCAGAACAGGGCCTGCGTGCCGTCGCCGTGGTGGACGTCGACGTCGACGTACGCGACCCGCGTCGCACCGAGCTCGAGCAGCCGCGCGATGCCGAGCGCGACGTCGTTGAAGACGCAGAACCCGCTCGCGGTGTGGGCCATCGCGTGGTGAAGCCCGCCGGCGATGTTCACCGCGTGCGCCACCTCGCCGGACCAGACCACCTCGGCGGCGGCGACCGACTGCCCGACGACCAGCGCGGACGCGTCGTACATGCCGGCGAAGGTCGGGACGTCGCCGGTGCCGAGACCGCGGTAGAGGTCGACCTGGGACGGGTCCTCCCCCGCCCGGCGCACCGCGGCGAGGAACTCGGCCTGGTGCAGGAGCAGCAGCGTCCGCTCGTCGGCGGGGGCGGCGGCCTCGACGCGCACGTTCGGGGCGTCGAGGACACCGAACTCACGGGCGAGGCGCATCGTGAGGTCGACGCGGATCGGGGCGAGCGGGTGGTCGCGGCCGAAGTCGTAGCCGATCAGCTTCGGGTCCCACATCACCTGGACCGGACCCGAACACTCCACGTCGATCACGCTACCCCGCGGCGCCGCCGACGGACGTGAGCGCACCGATCGGGGCCACCTCGTGCGGGCCGGTGCGGCAGACCCAGGCCGGCCGCGAGCGGGCCTCGGCCATCAGGGCGCGCTCGTGCTCGGGGCACTGGGGCCACGCGATCCACAGGCCGGTGAGCAGGTCCTGGACGGTCGTCGCCACCTCGAGCAGCGCCTGGTCCGGGCCGAACGCGAGCATCCGCCCACCGTCGTGGTCGGAGAACGTGCCGTCGCAGCTGATGCGCACGACGTACCCGACGATCTCCGGCGCGATGACCAGCGACCGGTCGGTGAGGGTGGCGTTGAGATCGGCGTAGACCGCGAGGACCGCGTCCTTCGCCAGCTCGAACTGGTGCGTCGCGGCCGCGCGCCAGAGGGCCTCGCCGGTGAGCGGACCCGCGTCCGCGTGCAGCCCGGAGAACCAGGCGCGCGCGGTGTCGTCGTAGACCACCTGGGGCCCGAAGTCCGGCAGGACGGTGTCGGACAGCCAGGCCTCGACCTCAGCGTCCATCTGGTCAGATTAGGTCGGCGTCCGCGGGCCCGCGGGCGGTGTCACCGGAACCGCTGTGGCCTCGCACGCAGCGTGACGGGAGTTTCCGCGGGTCGCGGGACGGATAGCGTGACGCCGTGGTGATCACCGGGGTTCTCGCCGGCTACGACGACCCGGTGTCCCGACGCCGTCTGCGTCGGATGAAGCTCGCGGCGACGGGGCTGCTCGCCCTCGCGGCGGGGTTGTTCCTGCTGACGTTCGCGCTGCCGGAGAACACCGCGACCGGCTACCTGCGCGCCGCCGCCGAGGCCGGCATGGTCGGCGGGCTCGCGGACTGGTTCGCCGTCACGGCCCTGTTCCGGCACCCGCTGGGGCTGCCGATCCCCCACACCGCGCTGGTCCCGAAGAAGAAGGACGACCTCGCGACCAAGCTCGGCGAGTTCGTCTCGGGCAACTTCCTCACCCCGGACGCGGTGGCCGAGCGCGTCCGTGCCGCCGACCCGGTCCGGAAGATCGGCGAGCGGCTGCTGGAGCCGGCGACGGCCGACGCCGTCGGGCGCGAACTCTCGCGGGCGATCGCGGCCGTGGTCGGGACGCTCGACGAGCGACTGGTCTCCTCGATGGTGCTGGAGCACGTCCGGCGCGACTTGGACCGGCGCTCCTACGCCCGCGAGGTCGGGCAGCTGCTCACGACGGCGGTGCAGAACCGGGCCCAGGACCCGATCATCGAGCTCAGCCTCCCGCGGCTGCGCGCGCAGGTCGTCGCGAACCGCGCGACCGTGCACCGCGAGCTCTCGCGCTTCCTCGACAGCCTGGGTGTGTTCGCGCGGCTGTGGTCCACCGACCGGCGCGTGGACAAGATCATCGACCGCGTCATCGACCTGTCCTTCGAGATCGAACGGGTCGGCCGGGACCACCCGCTGCGCCGGCAGTTCGACGAAGTCCTCGCCCGCCTCGCCGACGGCCTCGCGAACGACCCCCGCGCCGCCGACGGCATCGACGAGGTCCTGCGCGACATCGCCGCGAACCCCGCCGTCGAGTCCTGGCTGCGCGACGTCGTCGCCCGGTACCTCGGCTCGGCCCGCGAACTGCTCGACAACCCGACCGTCAGCCTCGAGCAGCAGCTCGGCCGGTTCGTCCAGGACCTCGGCCGCCGCGTCGTCTCCGACGAGGAGTTCGCCGCCAAGCTCGACCGCGGCGTCGACCAGGCCGTCCGCTACGCCGTCACCCACTACGCGGACCAGGTCGTCGCCCTCATCCGCGACCAGGTCGCCCGCTGGCCCGCCGCCGAGGCCTCCGAGAAGATCGAGACCGCCGTCGGCCGCGACCTCCAGTTCATCCGGATCAACGGCACCGTCGTCGGCGCCCTCGCCGGCGTCGTCATCTACACCGTCGCCGTCGCCGCCGGCCACGGCTGAGTCGCACCCCCGCCGCGGCCCGCCGCGCCCCGCCGCGCCCCGCCGCGCCGCGCCCCCGGGGTTGCGCTTCACTCGCCGCAGCCAGGCCTTACTCGCCCGGCCGGGCGAGTAAGCGC
>NZ_BAAAHE010000020.1:104516-109676 GCF_039525035.1 Sporichthya brevicatena | reverse complement strand
GCGTTCCCGGAGCGGGGCGGGGCGGGGGCGGGGCGGCGCGGCGGCGGGGCGGGGGCGGGGCGGCGCGGCGGCGGGGCGGGCGCTAGTCGGTGCGGAGGGCGACGACGGGGTCGAGGCGGGCGGCGCGACGGGCGGGGGCGACGCCGAAGAAGACGCCGACGCCGGCGGAGACGGCGAAGGCCATCGCCGGGGACCACCAGGTGATGACGGCCGGGACCGGGGACAGGAGGTCGATCAACAGGGAGCCGCCGATCCCGATCGCGATGCCGATGCAGCCGCCGACGGCGGTGAGCAGGACGGCCTCGATGAGGAACTGCAGCAGGACGTCGCGCTGGCGGGCGCCGAGGGCCTTGCGGAGACCGATCTCGCGCGTTCGTTCCCGCACCGAGACCAGCATGATGTTCGAGACCCCGACGCCGCCGACGAGCAGCGAGATCGCGGCGATCGCGGCGAGCACGAGGGTGAGCAGGCCGAGGATCTTGCCGATCGTCCCGAGGATCTCGGACTGGGTGACCGCGGAGAACTCCTCGCCGGGGTACCGGTCGGCGAGGGCCTCGACGAGCTTGGGCTGCAACTCGTCGACGCGGTCGGAACTCGGCGCCTTCACGACGATCGCGTCGATGCGGTCGCTGCCGAGCATGCGCTGAGCCGTGGTGACCGGGACGTGGATCTCCCCGTCGCGGCTGACGCCGAACGCCGACCCCCGTTCGGAGTAGACGCCGATGACCCGGAACCGGACGCCGGCCAACGTGAGCTGACGCCCGATCGGGTCGACGTCGCCGAACAACTTCTCCGCGGCCTGCGACCCGAGCACGGCGACGCGGCGACGGGTGTCGACGTCGGTCTTCGAGATTGCCTGCCCGCGGGCGAGGGGCCGTTCGAAGACTCTCGTCAGCGTCTCGGTGACGCCCTGCATCGAGGTGAAGGTCTCGCGGGTGCCGACGCGCGCGGTCTCACCCGAGGTGAGCGAGGCCGTCACGGCGTCGCGGTTGCCGACGACCCGGCCGAGCAGGTCGACGTCGTCGAGCGAGAGCCGGCTGACGGTCGGCGCCGAGCCGAGCTCGAACTTGCCGGGGACGACGACGAGGAGGTTCGACCCGAGGCCTTCGACCTGGCCGGTGACCTCCTTCTTCGCCCCGCCGCCGATGCCGACGAGCAGCACGACGGCCGCCACGCCGATGATGACGCCGAGCATGGTCAGCAGGCTGCGGAGCCGGTTCGCGCGCAGCGCCTCGAACGCGACGCGGAACCCTTCGAGGAAGGTCATGCCGCCTCGCCCGGGGCGGCGGAGTCGTAGGCGATCCGGCCGTCGCGGATGGTGATCTGGCGCGCGGCGTGGGCGGCGATGTCGGGCTCGTGGGTGACGAGCACGATCGCGACGCCGGACGCGTTGAGCTCGCCGAGCAGCTTCATGACCTCGTCGCCGTTGCGGGTGTCGAGGTTGCCGGTGGGCTCGTCGGCGAAGACGACCGTCGGCTGCCCCACGAGCGCCCGTGCGATCGCGACGCGCTGCTGCTCACCGCCGGAGAGTTGGTTCGGCCGGTGGTCGAGCCGGTGCCCGAGCCCGACGCGCCCGAGCGCCTCCTCGGCCAGCTTGCGCCGCACGGACTTGCGCATCCCCCGGTACAGCAACGGCATCGCGACGTTGTCGACCGCGGACGTCCGCGCCAGCAGCGCGAACGACTGGAAGACGAAGCCGATCGTCGCGTTGCGCAGCTCCGCGAGCTCCGCGTCGTTGAGGGTGTTCACGTCGCGGCCGGCGATGCGGACGATCCCCGCCGTCGGCCGGTCGAGCGCACCGAGGACGTGCATCAGCGTCGACTTGCCCGAGCCCGACGGCCCGGTCACCGCGACGTAGTCCCCGGCCCCGACCGCGAGCGAGACGCCGCGCAGGGCACCGACGTCGCTGTCCCCCAGCGTGTAGGTCCGGTGGAGGTCGACGGCCTCGATCATGGGCACAGACATGACGGCCCGTCAGACCTTGGCGCCCTCGCGGATCTCGTCGGCACCGCGGACGACCACGGTGTCACCGACCGAGACTCCGCTGAGGACCTCCACATACTCCTCGCCCTCGGCGCCGAGCTTCACCTCGCGCCGGACGGCCTTGCCGTTCTCGACCACCCAGACGGTGTCGCGCGCCCCGTCGCGGACGAGGGCGGAGGCGGGCACCGACATCGTGTTGTCGGCCTCGGCGACCTTGAGCCCGACGACGGCGCTCATGCCCGGCCGCGGGCGCGGGGCCTCCTCACCGTTGGGGAAGCGACCCGGCTCCAGCGCGAGCGTGACGGCGTAGCTGACGCCACCGCGGGCGGAGGTCGTCGGCGCGAGGTCGATGAACCTCACCGCCGCCGGGTAGACCGCGCCGGGGACGGCGTCGAGCTCGATCTCGGCCCCGATGCCCTCGGTGACGGTGAGGATGTCGGTCTCGTCGACCTCGGCCCGCAACGTCAGCTCGGAGTCGTCGATGATCGTCGCGAGCAGGCCCCCGGCCTCGACCGGCGACCCGACGCCGACCGGCCCGCCGGCGGCCGAGCCGGCTCCGCCCCCGGTCGCGCCGAGCAGCGCGGAGGCCTGGCCCAGCGCCTCGGCCGGCAGGGCGCCGAGCAGCGCGGACGGGTCCGCGCCGCTGCCGCCGGTGCCGGACCCGAGCGTGACGACGCCGTCGGCCGGCGCCTTGATCGTGAGCGCCTCGACCGTGCGCCGCGCGGCCGCGACCGCGGCCTGGGTCTGCAGCCGCCCGGCCGCGGAGATCGAGGACAGCGCCTCGCCGAGGCTGCCGAGCCCGGCGGTGAATCGATCGATGGCGGCCTGGGCCTGCGCCTGGGCAGCGGTGAACGAGGCCCGCAGGCTCGCGGTCTGGGCGAGGGCGGCGTCGCGCGCCGGGCCCTCGGGCAACAGACGGGCCACGGCCTCGGCGTCGTCGAAGGCCTTCAGAGCGGCCTTGGTCGACTCGCTGTCGGAGAGGTTGCCGCCGGCCGGGATCGAGATCCTGGCGTCGCCCACCTCGGCGGCCGCGGCCTGGGCGGCGGCGAGCGCGTCCTCAGCGGCGGGCGAGTCCAGTGTGAGGAGGATGTCGCCCTTCTTGACCGTCTGCCCGGACTTCACGAGCAGGGTGTCGACGGTCGCCGCGGCGGGCGCGCGCAGCGTGACCTGCGTCCGCGCGACGACGGCACCCGCGGCCTCGACGACCTCCGCGACCGACCGGCGCTCGACCGTGCCGAGTTCGACGCTCTTCCCGTCGCCCCCGCACGCCGACAGACCGGTCAGGCACAGGCCCGCAGCCAGCACCACCCCGGCGGCCCGCCCCCGCCCGGACCAAGATCGCATGTCGCCATGCTAGGAACGGTTCGGCCTCACGTCAGGCGATTAATAGAACTCGAGGTCGGATTAATTCAGCCGAGGCCGGAGGCGAGCTCGCGGGACCGGTCACGGGCGGCCTCGAGGGCGCCGATCATGGCCGCCCGGACGCCGTGGTTCTCCATCTCCCGGATGGCGGCGATCGTGGTCCCCGCCGGCGACATGACGGCCTCACGGAGCTTGACCGGGTGCTCGCCGGTCTCCTTGAGCATGGTCGCGGCGCCGATGGCGGTCTGGACGATCAGGCGGTACGCGACCTCGCGCGGAAGTCCGAGCAGGATCCCGGCGTCGGTCATCGCCTCGACGAGGTAGAAGAAGTACGCCGGGCCGGACCCGGACAGCGCGGTGACGGCGTCGAGCTGCGACTCCGGGACCCGGATCACCTCACCGACCGGCGAGAGGAGGTCCTCGGCGAGCTTCATGTGGTCGCCGGTCGCGTGGGCACCGGCGGAGATCGCGCTCATCGCCTGGTCGACGAACACGGCGGTGTTCGACATGACGCGCACGACCGGCACGTCCGCGTCGAAGTTCCGCTCGATGAACGCGGCCGGGATGCCGGCGGCGACCGAGACGACCAACTGCTCCGGCCGGGCCGCCTTGCCGATGTCGGCGAGCAGCGCCGGCATGTCCTGCGGCTTGACCGCCAGGATGATCACGTCGGCGTCGGCGATGGCGCCGGCCGGCTCCGCGGTCGTGACGCCGTAGCGCTCGCGCAGCTCCGCGGCCCGCTCCGGGTGCCGTTCGGAGACGACGATGTCCGCCGCCGTGCGCCCGGCGCGCAGGATCCCGGCGAGGAGCGCCTCACCCATCTTGCCGCCGCCGAGCAGGGCCACCCGCTGGCTCATGTGCTTCACCCTCTCGTCAGCAGCGCCCGTGCGAAGAAGGCCACGTTGGCCGGGCGCTCGGCGAGCCTACGCATGAGGTAGCCGTACCACTCCTCGCCGAACGGGACGTACACGCGCACGGTCCGGCCGGACGCGGCCAGACGACGCTGCTCGTCCGGGCGCACACCGTAGAGCATCTGGTACTCGAAGTCGCCCGGGTTCCGGCCGGCGCGGGCCGCGAGCTCGGCGGCGATGGCGATCATCCGCGGGTCGTGGGACGCGACCATCGGGTAGCCCTCGCCCGCCATCAGGACCTTCAGGCAGCGGACGTAGGACCGGTCGACCTCGTGCGGGTCCTGGTACGCGACGGCGGCGGGCTCCCGGTACGCGCCCTTGCACAGCCGCACCCGGGACCCGGCGGTCGCGAGATCCCGGCAGTCGGCCTCGGTCCGGTGCAGGTACGCCTGCAGGACCGCGCCGACCCACGGGAAGTCCGCGCGCAGGTCGCGCAGCACCTCCAGCGTCGCGTCGGTGGTGGTGTGGTTCTCCATGTCGAGCGTGACGGTGGTGCCGTACGCCGCCGCGGCCGCACACACCTTGGCCGCGTTCTCGTACGCGATCCGGTTCCCGTCGGCACCGAGGGCCTGCCCGAGCGAGGACAGCTTCAGCGAGATCTCCGCGCCGCCGGTCAGCCCGGCCGCGGCGAGGGCGTCGAGAGCCTGCAGGCAGACGTCGCGCATGTGGTCGGCCTGGCCGCGGTCGAGGGTGTCCTCGCCGAGATGGTCGAGGGAGACCCGCAGCCCCGACCCGACGAGGTCGCCCGCGACCGTGACCGCCGCGTCCAGGCTCCGGCCGGCGACGAAGCGCCGGACGACCTCGCGCGTGCCGGGGGCGGAGGTGATCAGGTCGCGGACCCGGTCCGACCGGGAAGCGGCGAGGAGCGCGGTGCGCAGCACGAGCCCATGGTGACGGACAGTCG
>NZ_BAAAHE010000020.1:14840-104482 GCF_039525035.1 Sporichthya brevicatena | reverse complement strand
CGACGACCCCCGGAAGACAGACTTTGACCTGCGCAAAACCCGAAACCCGGCACGATCATGAGACCGATTCGTACGATTTCGCCTTCCGCCACCCGCGGCGGGGACGCACGTCGTACGACCAGCAAGGAGCCCGTCATGCGCTACCGGCGCGTTGCCGCCGTTGTCGGAGGTGCGGTGCTGCCGCTGATCGCCGGGATCTTCGGCGTCGCGTCGGCCGCACCGGCCGAGACCGGCGCCACCCCGGCGCGCTTCCACGCCGCCCTCGCGGACGCGTCCTACACCTGCCCCCACTTCCCGGCCGGGATGCAGGCGGCGCTCATCGAGGTCGAGAGCGGGTGGGACCCCCTCAAGGAGGGTCCGAACGGGACGCTCGGCCTCGCCCAGCTCTCCATGCGCATGTGGCAGGCCTGGGGCCGCGACGCGGACGGCGACGGGACCAACAGCCCGCTGGACTCCTGGGACGCGATCGACACCCAGGCCCGGATGCTGTGCACCTACTACACGCAGGCGGTGCAGTCGAACCTGCCCGGCGACCGGCTGTCACTGGCCCTCGCCGCGTACCGGCTCGGTTGGAAGCGGCTGAACCAGGTCGGCGGCCTCGCGCAGCTACCGGTGACCCGCGAGTACATCGCCGAGATCAAGGCGCGGACGCCGAGGTACGCGAAGGGTCTCGGCGTCGCGAACTCCTCGCGCTCGCTGTACACGCCGGTGCCGAACCCGCGCACCCCGGCGTCCGCGGTCGCGTGGGCCCGCTCGATGGCCGGCGACTACGGCTGGCTGAACCTGTGCCTGAACTTCACCGCCCAGGCGTACGGCTGGGACCACGCAGGCACCCGGTACGCGATCGACCACTGGCTGTTCACACCCGGCGGCCTGCGCCACCACCGCGAGCGCAACGCCCCCGCCGGCGCACTGATGTTCTGGGACACCGGCAAGCGCGCGGGCCACGTCGCACTCTCGCTCGGCAACGGTTACGTCGCCAGCAACGACATCGTCACGCCGGGCCGGATCAGCATCGTCCCGGCCTGGACGATCGACGAACGCTGGAACGCCCGCTACCTCGGCTGGACCGCGCCGTACTTCCCCGACGGGGTCTGAGACCCCGTCAGGCAGCGGTCAGGGGGTCGCGAACGTCTGCGGCGGCAGCGCGGGGGTGACGCTCCCGACCCGGGTCGCCGTGATCTGGCTGACCAGAATCGTCGCGGCGCCCTCCCGGCCGCACGCGAGGTTCAGCGGCGTCGACTGGCTGAGATTCACCGTCGCCGACACCGGCAGCACCGTGGAGACGGAGGTGGCACCGCCGGGCAGCGCCGAGATGAAGGTGGCGAAGGTCTGCCCCTTGTTCGAGGCGTTGATGCTGAACAGGCAGTACACCGACTTGTCGACGCCGGTCGCGCCGATCCGCACGTCGGAACGCAGCATCCAGACACCGGCCGGGAGGGTGAACGTCGCGGACGGGGTCGACGCCACGGGCGCGCCGTTCGAGGGGACGTTGAACACGCGGACCTCGCTCGGACCGGCGGGGCCGGTGGCACCGCGCGGGCCGGCGGGGCCCTGGGGGCCGGTCTTCGCCCACTTCACGGACTTCTCCGTCGACTTGCACTTGTTCGCCAGGCGCAGCGTGCCGTCCGACTTCTTCGCGCACGCTTTCACCTGCGTGGTCGCGCTGGTCGCGGCGTAGGCGAACCCCGCCCCCACGACTCCCAGGGCAGTGACCGTGCCGACCACCACAGCAACACGACGACGAACACGCACCGCAACACCTCCGGCAGACGACAGCCTGATCCGTCCGCTCGGACGTGAGTCCGGAGATTAGCGCCGACTTCTCGCCGAAATACGACACCACACCCCCGTTGGAGAGGACATCTCCAACGAACCGGGCCTCTCGCGGTGGAGATGACATCTCCAACGAACCGGGCCCCTCGCGGTGGAGATGACATCTCCAGTGCGCGGGGTCAGCGGTCGCGGTCGAGCTCCACGGCGGCGGCGAGGTGGAGCCGGGTGAACGCGAGGGCCTCGGCGAGGTCGGCCTCGCGCTCGCGGCGGTTGGAGCAGCGGCGGGTGTTCACCTCGAGCACGACGTTGCCGGTGAACCCGCGGCGGGCGAGGGCCTCCAGGACCTCGGCGCACGGCTGGGTGCCCCGGCCCGGGATCAGGTGCTCGTCCTTGTTCGACCCCGACCCGTCGGCCATGTGCAGGTGGCGCAGCCGGTCGCCGAGGGCGTCGATCATCGCCAGCGGGTCCGAGTGCGAGACGGCGGTGTGCGACAGGTCCAGGGTCACGTGCGGGTAGTCGCGGTCGACGATGTCCCAGTCCGGCGCGTAGGCCTTCACCTCACGCCCGCGGGCGCGCCAGGGGTACATGTTCTCGACCGCGAAGGCGATGTCGGTCTCCTCCGCGAGTGACGCGAGGCCGGCCTCGAACGCCTTCGCGTAGTCGCGCTGCCAGCGGAACGGCGGGTGGACGACGACGGTCTCCGCCCCGAGGCGCTCGGCCACCTCGCGGGCCCGGTCGAGCTTCACCCACGGCTCGGTTCCCCACACCCGCTGCGTGATCAGCAGGCAGGGGGCGTGGATCGCGATGATCGGGATCTGGTGGTACTCGGACAGGTGGCGCAGGGCGTCGGCGTCCTGGCTGACCGGGTCGACGCCGACCATGACCTCGATCCCGTCGAAGCCCAGGTTGGCGGCCATCTCGAACGCGGCCCCGGTCGACTCGGGGTAGGTCGAGGACGTGGACAGGCAGACCTTGGCGTCTGGCACCTGCACACCTCGGGCAGGGGGAACTGCGGTCTCCCCAGCGGTCATGGGACAAGCGTAGGCGGCCCGCTCGGAGCGTGCCGGGTACGTCGGATTGCGTAGGCGCGAAGCCGCTCACACGCGGACGCCGGAGACGCTCACGATCGCGACTCTGGATCCCATGACGACGACGATTCCCGGCACCCCGGCCGTGAGCGTGACCGGGCTGACCAAGACCTACGGGCGCGGCTCCGGCGCACGGACCGTGGTCGACGCCCTGTCCTTCGAGATCCCGCGCGGGGTGGTGGCCGGCTTCGTCGGCCCGAACGGCGCGGGCAAGACGACGACGATGGCGACGCTGCTCGGCCTGGTCCGCCCGACCGCGGGGACCGGGACCGTGCTGGGCGCGCCGCTGGCCGACCCCGGCGCGTACCTCGGCCGGGTCGGCGCCCTGATCGACGGTCCGACCCTGTGGCCGGGCCTGACCGGCGAGCAGAACCTGCGGGCGCTGGCGGCCCTCGGCGGACACGACGCCGCCGCGGTCCCCGGCCTGCTGGAGCTCGTCGGCCTCGGCGACCGCGGCCGCGACCGCTTCCGCAGCTACTCCCTCGGCATGAAGCAGCGCCTCGCGATCGCCGCCGCGCTGCTCGGCGACCCCGAGCTGCTGATCCTCGACGAGCCGTCCAACGGCCTCGACCCGGTCGGCATGCGCGACATGCGCGAGCTCGTTGCCCGCGCCGCCGGCGGCGGGCGGACGGTGTTCGTCTCCTCGCACCTGCTCGGCGACCTCGAGCAGATCTGCGACTGGCTGCTCGTCCTCGACCGCGGTGTCCTGCTGTACCAGGGCCCGACGGCCGGCTTCCTCGCCCAGGCCGTCCCGCAGGTCTTCGCGACGCCCGCGGACGCCACCGACCTGAGCCGGCTCGTCGAGCTGGCGAAGCGCGGCGGCGAGGACGTTTCCGCGACTGGTGACGGGGTCCTGATCCCGGTGCCGCGCGGGGACGCGCGGGCCGTCGCGGTGGCCGTCAACCGGGCCGCCATCGGCGAGGGGATCGTCCTCGCCGAACTCGCCGTGCGCCGTCCCGACCTCGAGGCCCACTACCTCGCCCAGGTGGAAGGAAGCTCCCGATGACCCGCGCCCTGCGCTTCGAACTGATCAAGCTCTGGCGGCGCCGCACGGTGCTGCTCGCGCTCGCCGTCACCGCCGTCTTCTCGATCGGCGCGACGGCCCTGCTGGTCGCCGCGGCCGAGCCTGGACCGGCGCGCGGCCCGGGCCTGAGCGTCGACGAACTCGCCGCCGCGGGCGGCGGCACGCAGGCGTTCGCGACGGCGCTCGCGTTCGCCGGGTTCTTCGTCCTCGTGCTGTTCACCGGCGCGACGGCGGCGGAGTTCTCCCGCGGCAACGTGCGCACGATGGTGCTGCGCCAGCCCGACCGCCTGCGTCTGCTCGCCGGCAAGTTCGCGGCGCTGCTCGCGTCCGCGGCGGTGCTGCTCGCGATCGCCGAGGTCCTCGGCTGGACGACCGCACGTGTGCTCGCCGGCGGCCAGGGCATCGACGCCTCGGCCTGGACCAGCGGCGCCGCCCTCACCGCCGCGTTCGGTGACTACGGCACCGTGTTGATCTGGGTGACCGGTTACGCGCTGCTCGGGACCGCGCTCGCGGTCGTGGTGCGTTCGGTGCCGATCGCGCTCGCGGTGGGCATCGCGTGGGCCGGGCCGTTCGAGCACATCCTCGCCGACGCGTGGAACGGCGCGAACGCCGTCTTCCCCGGCCTGCTGCTCGAGACGTTCGTCGCCGGCGGGCGGGACGACGTCTCCGCGGGGCAGGCCCTCGCGACCAGCGCGGTCTACGGCGTCCTCGCCGCGGCCGTCGCGGGCACGGTCTTCACCCGCCGGGACGTGGCATGAACGCGTCGAACGGCGCAGCCGTGACGGCACCACGCCCCGGCGCCTACGGTCGGGGCGTGGACCAGTGCAGGAGGCGGCCGCCGGCGCTCGACATCCTGCTGACGGTGCCGCTGATGGTCTTCGTCCTCGCCGGCACCGCCGGTGCGGCCTCCGGCCAGGACGACGCGCTGCGGGGCATCGACGTCGGCGGGTTCCTGCTCGCCTCGCTGGCCGCGCTGCCGTTCGTGTTCCGCCGGGTCGCGCCAGTGCCCGCGGCGGTCGCGTCGGCCACCGCGGTCGCGGTCTACACCGCGTCGGGCTACGCGTTCGGGCCGGTGCTGATCGCGCTCGCGATCGTCACCGCGTCGATGGCGGCGTCGCTGCCGCTCTCCCGCTCGATCCCGCCCGGGGTCCTGCTGCTCGCGATCGTCACGACCGGTCTGGTCGTCCGCTTCGCCCGCGAGCCCGACGACTCGGCGACGGTCGGCCTGATCGTCGGCCCGACGTGGCTGGTGGTGCCGTTCGCGATCGGTGTCGTCGTCGGGCAGCGGCACGAGGTCCGGCTGCGCACCCGGCGCGAGGAGGCCGACCGGGCCGTCGACGCCGAGCGGTTGCGCATCGCGGCCGAGGTGCACGACGTCGCCGGGCACGGGCTCGCGGTGATCGCGATGCAGGCCGGGGTCGCGCTGCACGTGCTCGACCGCAAGCCGGAGCAGGCGCGCATCGCGCTGGAGGAGATCCGCGCCGCGAGCACCGAGGCCCTCGACGGCCTGCGGACGACGCTGGACACCCTGCGCGCCGCCGACGCTCCCCTGACCCCGGGGCTGCCGGGCCTCGCCGACCTGCCGGCGCTCGCGGAACGGATCGGCCGGGCCGGGGTCGCGGTGGATCTGACGACGACGGGGCAGGCTGGTGCCGTGAGCCCCGCCGTCGACCACGCCGCGTACCGCATCGTGCAGGAGTCGCTGACGAACGTCCTGCGCCATGCCGACGCGCACCGCGTCCGCGTCACGACGACGTGGACGCCGGGCGAGCTGCGGCTCGCCGTCGCCGACGACGGCACCGGCACCCCCGGCCCCGAGGGCGGCGGCATCGGCGGGATGCGCGCCCGCGCCGCCGCGGTCGGCGGGACGCTGACCGCGGGCCCGGCCGCCGGGGGCGGCTTCACGGTGACGGCGGTTCTTCCGGCCGGGCTGCCGGCGCAGGAGCCGCGGTGATCCGGGTCGCGATCGCGGACGACCAGGCGCTGGTCCGGATGGGGCTGCGCGTCCTGCTCGACGACGCCGACGACATCGAGCTCGTCGCCGAGGCCGAGGACGGCGTGGCCGCGCTGGAGGCGGTGCGGCGGACGCGGCCGGACGTCGTCCTGCTCGACATCCGGATGCCGGGCCAGGACGGGCTGGCGGTCCTCGCGGACATCACCGCGGACCCCGACCTGGCCGCGACGCGCGTCGTCATGCTGACGACGTTCTCCCTCGACGAGTACGTGTTCACCGCCCTGTCGTCGGGGGCGAGCGGGTTCCTGGTGAAGGACTCGGACCCGACCGAGCTGCTGCGCGCGATCCGGGTCGTCGCCGACGGCGGGTCGCTGCTCTCCCCCGAGGTCACGCGGCGCGTGATCGAGGAGTTCGGCGTCCGTCGCTCGGGGGCCGGCACTCCGCACCCGCAGCTGCACCTGCTCACCGACCGGGAGAAGGAGATCGCCGGCTGGGTCGCGACCGGCGCGTCCAACGACGAGATCGCCGCGGCGTTGGTGGTCTCCCCTGCCACCGTCCGCACCCACGTCGGGCGGGCGATGATCAAACTCGGCGCCCGCGACCGGGCTCAGCTCGTCGTGTTCGCCATGCAGTCGGGACTAGCGCCCTGACGAACCGTCAGAGTTCTTCGGTCGCCTTCTTGCTCTTCGTCTTGGTTGCCGGCTTGTTCAGCTTCTTCACCCCAGGCTTGTCGACCTTCTTCGCGCGCGGGCGGGGAACGGGCGCCGGTTCGACCGCGTAGGGGTTCTTGGTGATCTGCAGCAGGAACGGCTCCGACGCCGGGTGCGGCGCGATCGGGTGCGGCGCGGCTTCCCGGGCGCGACACATCTCGGCCAGGACCTCGTAGGCGGCGTCACCCATCAGCTCGCGGAGCTCCGGCGCCGAGTGCACGTACACCGGTTCGTGCGACTGGTGCGCCTCGGTGGCCGACGTGCAGTACCAGTGCAGGTCGTGGCCGCCCGGGCCCCAGCCCCGGCGGTCGTACTCGGTGATCGTGATCTCGAGGTAGCGGGTGTCGTCGACGCGGTCCACCCACCGGTAGGAACGGCGGATCGGGAGCTGCCAGCACACCTCGGGCTTGGTCTCCAGCGGGTTCATCCCGTTGCGCAGCGCCAGCCCGTGCAGGGCGCACCCCTCGCCCCCGGGAAAGCCCGGGCGGTTCAGCAGGACGCAGGCGCCCTTGTGCCGCAGCGTCATCGGGTCACCGTCGGGGCCCTTGCCGACGATCCCCTTCTTCAGCCCGACCTTGCGGAACTGCCAGGTCTCGTCGGTGAGCTGGTCCACGTACTTCTGGACCCGCTTGATGTCCTTCTTGTCGGAGAAGTGCGCGCCCATCGAGCAGCAGCCGTCGGAGGCGCGGCCCTCGACGATCCCCTGGCAGCCGTTGCCGAAGATGCAGCGGTAGTTCGACGTCAACCAGGTCAGGTCGCAGCGAAAGATCTGGTCGGGGTTGTCGGGGTCGGGGAACTCCGCCCACGCACGCGGGAAATCAAGACCTACCTCGGGCATCCGCCAAGACTAGGTGCTTCCACCGCCTCGCCACGTATTCGCCGCGGTAGCGTCGGCCTCATGCGACTGGGGGTGCTCGACGTCGGCTCCAACACCGTGCACCTGCTGGTCATGGACGCCCACCCCGGCGCTCGTCCGTGGGCCGCGCACTCGCACAAGATCGAGCTGCGGCTCGTCGACCATCTCGACCCCGACGGGCGGATCACCGACGACGGCATCGCGGCGCTCGCGGACGCCGTGGCCGAGTCCGCCACCGTCGCCTCCGACGCCGGCGTCGAGTCGGTGATGGCGTTCGCGACGTCCGCGATCCGCGAGGCGCCCAACGGCGAGACCGTGCTCGCCGAGGTGCTCCGGCGCACCGGCGTCACGCTGGAGGTGCTCAACGGCGGCGACGAGGCGCGGCTGACGTTCCTCGCGGTGCGGCGCTGGTTCGGATGGTCCGCCGGGCGGATGCTGCTGTTCGACATCGGCGGTGGTTCGCTCGAGCTCGCGACCGGCATCGACTCCGAGCCCGACACCGCGACCTCGCTCCCCCTCGGCGCCGCACGGCTGACCCGTCACTGGTTCACCGCCGACCCTCCGCCGGAGGAGGAGGTGACCGCGCTGCGCAAGCACGTGCGCGCCGAGATCGCGCGGGTGGCCGGGCCGTTGCTGCGCTACGGGCCGCCGGACCTCGCCGTCGCGACGTCGAAGACGTTCAAGCAGCTCGCGCGGATGGCCGGCGCCGCTCCGTCGGCGGAGGGGCTCTACGTCCGGCGGACCCTCGCGCACACCGACGTCGTGCAGTGGACGCGGCGGATGGCGACGATGCCCGCGGCGGAGCGCGCCGCCCTGCCCGGGGTCTCGGTCGGCCGGGCGGAGCAGCTCCTCGCCGGCGCCGTCGTCGCCGAGGCGGCGATGGACCTGTTCTCGGTCCCGCAGCTGACGATCTGTCCGTGGGCGCTGCGCGAGGGCCTTGTCCTGCGGTGGTTCGACCACCTCAACGACTCCGAGGACGGGGTCGCGTGGGCCGCTAGTACCGGCGGAACCACAGGTTGACGGCGGCCTCGAGTTCGAGGCGGTCACCGATCTCGGCGAGGGCGCGGAGCACGGTCTCGGCGGGGAACTCGATGCGGAGCACGGCGGCGAGGTCCTCGGCGTTCTCGAACTGCCAGCGGATGTCGAGGGACCGGCGGGCGAACCCGTTCCGGGCCCAGAACCGCTCGTAGGTGCCGACGTCGCGCGGGATGCCGTCGACGGCGAGGCCGTCGGCGAACCAGCGTCCGAGCTCCGAGCGGGTCGAGTCATGGTCGAGGAAGACGGCGAGGCCGCCGCGACGGACGACGCGGTCGATCTCCCGCAGACCCGGTTCGCAGCCGGGGCCGAAGAAGTAGGCCCAGCGGGCGTGGGCGACGTCGACGGAGCCGGACGGCACGGGGAGGTCCTGCGCCACGCCCTGACGGATCGTCACGTTGCTCAGGTGCCGGGTGCGGTGCTGGGCGGCGGCGGCGAGGGACGCGCGGGGCTCGACGCCGGTGACGCGCTTCGCGACCTCGGCCAGCCGGGGCAGGTGGAAGCCGTTCCCGCAGCCGACGTCGAGGACGTGCCCCCAGGTGGTGTCGCCGCCCAGCAGACCGGCGCGGGACTGGGCCACCAGCTCGGCGATCGCGGCCTCGATGACGCGATCCGGGTCGACCGCCCGGTTCTCGACCTCGTAGATCTCGGGGTAGTCCCAGATGTTCGGGCTCGGGATCGCGCCGGGGTAGGCCCCGCTCACGCCCAGGGCTTCCCCGTCAGCCGCTCGTAGACCTCGACGTAGCGGGCCCGCGTCGCGGCGACGACGTCGTCGGGGACCGGCGGTGCCGGCGGCTTCTTGTCCCAGCCCGTGCCGGCCGCCCAGTCGCGGACGAACTGCTTGTCCAGGCTCGGCTGCGCGTGCCCCGGCTCCCAGGTGTCGGCGGGCCAGAACCGCGACGAGTCCGGTGTCAGGAGCTCGTCGCCCAGCGTCAGCTTCCCGTGCTCGTCGAGCCCGAGCTCGATCTTGGTGTCGGCGATGATGACGCCCCGCTCGGCGGCGAGGTCCGCGCCGCGGCGGTAGATCTGCATCGTCACGTCGACGAGCTCGTCGGCGAGCTGCGGCCCGACCTGCTCGCGGACCTGCTCCAGCGTCATCGGCTCGTCGTGGTCGCCGACCGCGGCCTTCGTCGTCGGGGTGAAGATCGGCTCGGGCAGCTTCGAGCCCTCGACCAGCCCGGGCGGCAGCGGCACCCCGCTGACGGCGCCGGTCTGCCGGTACTGCGTCGTCCCGGAGCCGGCGAGGTACCCGCGTGCGACGCACTCGACGGGCACCATCCGCAGCCGCTTGCACCGGATCGCCCGCCCCGCCCACTCCGCCGGGACGTCCGTGGCCGAGACCACGTGGTCGGGCACGATCCCCGCCAGCTGCTCGAACCACCACAGCGACAGCTGCGTCAGGATCGCCCCCTTGTCGGGGATCGGCGTCGGCAGCACCACGTCGTAGACCGAGATCCGGTCCGATGCCACCAGGATCAGCTCGTCGGTCCCCGGGTCGAGGTAGACGTCACGCACCTTGCCCGAATGCAGAAGCTCCACGTCGCCCATCCTCCCCCGCCCCCGCCGCCCCGCTTCACCAGGCACCCCGCTCATGCATGACCGGGTGGTCGAAAATCGGGCGCGCCATGTCCGAATTTCGACCACCTGCTCATGCATGAGCGGAGCGTCGGGGCCGGCGGAGGGGTGGCGAGGGCGCGCCTGCCGGGGATTGTCGGGGGTGCGAACTAGTGTTCGAAGCATGGCGAAGGCGACGGGGTCCCGGGTGGCGTACCGGTGCAGCGAGTGCGGGTGGCAGACGGCGAAGTGGGTCGGCCGGTGCGGGGAGTGCCACGCGTGGAGCTCGATGAACGAGGTCGTCGCCGCGCCGGGGACGACGCGGCGGACGGGTGGGCGGATCGTCCCCCGGTCGACGCCGCTGCCGATCGCCGAGATCAGCGCCGAGGACGCGAAGTCGACGCCGAGCGGGGTCGGTGAGCTCGACCGGGTGCTCGGGGGCGGCCTCGTCGCCGGCGCGGTCGTCCTGCTCGCGGGCGAGCCCGGGGTGGGCAAGTCGACGCTGTTGCTCGAGGTCGCGGCCCGGTTCGCGCGGACGGGCGCGAAGGTTCTCTACGTCACCGGCGAGGAGTCCGCGGCCCAGGTGCGCCTGCGCGCCGGCCGCGTGAACGCCCTCGAGCAGACCCTCTACCTCGCCGCCGAGACCGACCTCGGCGCGGTCGCCGAGCACGTGACGGAGGTCGACCCGGCGCTGCTGATCGTCGACTCCGTCCAGACGATCGCGACCGCCGACGCCGAGGGCAGCGCGGGCGGCGTCACGCAGGTGCGCGAGGTCGCCGCCGGCCTGACGCGGCTGGCGAAGGACCGCGGGATGACGACGGTGCTCGTCGGCCACGTCACCAAGGACGGCAGCATCGCCGGCCCGCGGGTGCTGGAGCACCTCGTCGACGTCGTGCTCCACTTCGAGGGCGAACGCACGGGCCGGCTGCGCATGGTCCGCGGCGTGAAGAACCGCTACGGCCCCTCCGACGAGGTCGGTTGCTTCGGTCTGCGCGACGACGGCATCGAGGAGCTCCCCGACCCCAGCGGGCTGTTCCTGTCCCGCACGGCGGCGGGCATCCCCGGCCAGTGCGTCACCGTCACCGTCGAGGGCCGGCGTCCGCTGGTCGCGGAGGTGCAGGCGCTCGTCGGCCCGGCGATCGGCAACAACCCGCGCCGGACGAGCTCCGGGCTCGACTCCTCCCGCGTCGCGCTGGCACTCGCGGTGCTCGAACGCCGCGGCGGCGTGCGGCTCAGCCAGAGCGACGTCTTCACCGCCACGGTCGGCGGAGTCCGGATCACCGACCCCGCCGCGGATCTGGCGGTGTGTCTGGCGGTCGCGAGCGGCGCCACCGACGAGCCGCTTCCCGGCGACCTCGTCGCGCTCGGCGAGGTCGGCCTGACCGGCGAGATCCGCCCCGTCACCGGCGTCGCCCGACGCCTGGCCGAGGCGCAGCGGCTGGGCTTCAAGCGCGCGATCGTCCCGCCGGGCAACCAGGACGCCGCGCCCAAGGGCATGGCCGTCATCGAGTGCTCGACGCTCGCGCTGGCCTGGGCCGCGGCGGTCGCGCCGGAGCCTCCGGTGCCGTTGCGAACCCTGCACCGCGCCTGACGGGCTGTGTGCGACAGAGCGTGAAAACGGCTCAGAAGCACCAGAAACCGTTGTGGTTCACGCAAAGGGTCGGTGACGAACCGGTCGCGTTCAGTTGCCAGGTCCTGCGAATCCGCAGGTCGCGGCGTTTACACTCGCTGGGACGACTGCAGCCGCGCAGGCCAGGTGGGGGAGTGTGACCACGATCGAGCGTCCCGATCGATCGGGAGCCGAACACGAGGCGCTTCTGCGCGCCACGTTGGCCGCGGTCGCTCCGGGGACGCAGCTGCGCGAGGGCCTCGAACGCATCCTCCGCGGCCACACCGGCGCCCTGATCGTGCTCGGCCACGACAAGACCGTAGAGTCGATGTGCACCGGCGGCTTCGTGCTCGACGTCGAGTTCTCCGCGACGCGCCTGCGTGAGCTGGCGAAGATGGACGGCGCGATCGTCCTCGACCGTGATGCCACGAAGATCCTGCGCGCGGCCGTGCACCTGATGCCGGACTCGTCGATCCCCACCGAGGAGTCGGGAACCCGGCACCGCACCGCGGACCGCGTCTCCCGCCAGGTCGGGCTGCCGGTCATCTCGGTCAGCCAGTCGATGAATCTGATTGCCCTTTACATCCAAGGTCAGCGGCACGTCCTCGAGGAGTCGCGCTCGATCCTCGACCGCGCGAACCAGGCCCTCGCCACGCTCGAGCGGTACAAGCTCCGCCTCGACGAGGTCTCCGGGACCCTGTCGGCGCTGGAGATCGAGGACCTCGTGACGATCCGCGACGTCGCCGCGGTCGCGCAGCGCCTAGAGATGGTGCGCCGCATCGCCCGCGAGATCGAGGGCTACGTCGTCGAGCTCGGGACCGACGGCCGCCTGCTCGCCCTGCAGCTCGACGAGCTCATCTCCGGCGTCGAGCCGGATCGCCAGCAGGTCGCCCGCGACTACCTCCCGCCGATCACCGGCCGGAACCCGTACACGGTCGAGGACTCGCTCGAGGCGCTGAACTCCCTCACCGCGACCGACCTGCTCGACCTCCCGACCGTCGCCCGCGCCCTCGGCCACTCCGGCAGCCCGGAGGCCCTCGACGCCGCCGTCAGTCCCCGCGGCTTCCGGCTGCTGGCGAAGGTCCCGCGCCTGCCGTCGGCCGTCATCGACCGTCTCGTCGAGCACTTCGGCGGCCTGCAGAAGCTCCTCGCCGCGAGCATCGACGACCTCCAGCGCGTGGAAGGCGTCGGGGAGTCCCGCGCCCGCTCCGTCCGCGAGGGCCTGTCCCGCCTCGCCGAGTCCTCGATCCTCGAGCGCTACGTCTGACGCACTCCGGCGCGGGCGCCGCCGGCCATGTCAAAAAAGGGTGTCACCCCTTACTGCGCAGTAAGGGGTGACACCCTTTTTTGACGAGGGCGCGGCCTGGCCGGCCGCCGAGCGGGCGGCGGGCGGGCCGGCCGACGAGCGGGCCGGCGGGCTACTTGATGTCGATGACGGCGCGCTTGCGGGCCTTGACGCCGCCGGCGGAGCCTTCGACCACGTAGGTGCCGGGCTTCGCGGTGGGCATGCCCTTCGGGCAGCCGGGCTTCGAGCGGACCTTGCTCCAGACCGAGCGGGCCCACAGGGTCTGACCCGGCTTCAGCAGACGGACGTCGCTGGTGCCCTTGCCCTGGCAGTCGTCGGAGGACCAGATGCGGTCCTTGCCCGAGATGATCGTGATCGACAGCGCCTTGGAGCCCATGTCGACGAGGCACGCGACGTCGCCGGTGTTCTGGACGCCGAGGTACAGCTTCGGCTTCTGGCTGCCGGAGTACACGCGCTGGTCGGTCTTGAGCTTGACCTCCAGGTCCGACTTCGCGCACGAGTTCGGGCCGGCGGCCTCGCTGTCGGAGGTCGGGGTCGCGGACGCCGAGGGGGTCGCGGTCGGCTTGGCCGTCTTCGTGGGCTTCACCGTCGGGCTCGCCGTCGGGCTCGCCGTCGCACCGGCGGTGGGAGAGGCGGTCGCCGGGGTCACGGTCTCGTCGCAGAGCGGCTGACCGTCCTCGCCGACCATCTCCGCGACGTTCGGGTCGGAGCAGGGGTCCGCGGGCGTGCCCCCGGGCTCGTACGGGTTGTTCGGGTCGTCAGCAACCCCGGGGTCGCCGGCCGGCGCCTCGGTGGGGACTGGCGTCGCTCTCGGGGTCGGCGTGAAGGTCGAGACGAGCGGGACCTCCCGCTGCACCACGGTCTTCGACAGGTCGGGCCCATCCCCGCCGCAGGCCTTCGCCATCAGGAGCACCACGACCGCGAACGCAGCGAACACCATCGCCCGTCGACGCCAGTACACCGCCGAGGGCCGTTCACCGGCTGGATCGAGAATGGAGTTCATGACTGCTCGCCACGGTAGGCCGGACTCGTCGCCGGACCCGGAAGCCACGCCGGGAACGCGACTGGTCTCACAGGTCCTTCAGTGGTATGCCGCGAACGCGCGCGACCTGCCCTGGCGCGCGCCCGGCATCGACGGCTGGTCCGTCCTCGTCAGCGAAGTGATGCTCCAGCAGACGCCGGTCGTGCGGGTCCTCCCCGTCTACCAGGCGTGGATGACGCGCTGGCCGACGCCGGACGCGCTGGCCGCCGACTCCCCCGGCGAGGCGGTCCTCGCCTGGGGCCGGCTGGGGTACCCGCGCCGGGCGCTGCGCCTGCACCAGGCCGCGGTCGCCATCACCGAACGGCACGACGGCGTCGTCCCCGCCGACTACGACGCCCTCAAGGCGCTCCCCGGCATCGGCGACTACACCGCCGCCGCGGTCGCGTCCTTCGCCTACGGACGCCGCCACGTCGTGCTCGACACGAACGTGCGCCGCGTCCTCGCCCGCACCGTCGACGGCCGGGAGCTGCCGGGCACCTCGATCACCGCCGCCGAGCGCGCCATGGCGACGGCGCTGCTGCCCGCGGACCCCGCGACCGCCGCCCGCTGGGCGGTCGCGTCGATGGAGCTCGGTGCGCTGGTCTGCACCGCCCGGTCCCCGCGCTGCGAGCTGTGCCCCGTCGTCGCCGACTGCGCCTGGCACGCCGCCGGCCGGCCCGCCGACGACGGCCCGCCCCGCAAGGCCCAGACCTACGCCGGCACGGACCGCCAGGTCCGCGGCCGCCTGCTCGCCGTGCTGCGCGACGCGTTCCCGGACGCCGTTCCCGCCGACGTCCTCGCCACCTGCTGGGACCAGGCCGAGCAGCGCGAACGGGCCCTTAACGGACTCGTCGCCGACGGCCTCATCGAGGCCGCCGGCGACGAGATGTTCCGTCTACCGGGTGTTACTCCGTAGAGCCGAGCTCCACCGGCGGGGTGTCGGGGACGACGACCGGCTTCGGCTCACCGCGGAAGGTGAACTTGGCGGCGTCGCCCTCGCCCTCGACGTCCACGATCACGATCTGACCGGGGCGCAGCTCGGAGTAGAGGATCTTCTCCGAGAGGACGTCCTCGATCTCCCGCTGGATCGCACGACGCAGGGGCCGGGCGCCGAGGACCGGGTCGAAGCCCCGCTTGGCGAGCAGCTGCTTCGCCGGCTGGGTGACCTCGATGGCCATGTCCTTGTCCTTCAGCCGCTCGTCGAGCTTGGCGACCATCAGATCCACGATCTGGATGATCTCCTCCTCGAACAGCTGGTGGAACACGACGATGTCGTCGACGCGGTTGAGGAACTCGGGCCGGAAGTGCTGCTTGAGCTCGTCCTGGACCTTGAGCTTCATCCGCTCGTAGCCGGTCTGCTGGTTGCCGTCGGCCGCGAAGCCCAGGTTGATGCCCTTGGAGATGTCCCGGGTACCCAGGTTCGTCGTCATGATGATGACGGTGTTCTTGAAGTCGACGACCCGACCCTGGGCGTCGGTCAGGCGACCGTCCTCCAGGATCTGCAGCAGCGAGTTGAAGATGTCCGGGTGGGCCTTCTCGACCTCGTCGAACAGGACCACCGAGAACGGCTTGCGCCGCACCTTCTCGGTCAGCTGGCCACCCTCTTCGTAGCCCACGTAGCCGGGGGGCGAACCGAACAGACGCGAGACCGTGTGCTTCTCGGAGAACTCGGACATGTCCAGGGCGATGAGGGCGTCCTCGTCGCCGAACAGGAACTCCGCGAGGGTCTTGGACAGCTCGGTCTTACCGACACCGGACGGGCCGGCGAAGATGAACGAACCACCCGGACGCTTCGGGTCCTTGAGGCCGGCGCGGGTACGACGGATCGCCTGCGAGAGGGCCTTGATGGCTTCCTTCTGACCGATGACGCGCTTGTGGAGCTCGTCCTCCATGCGGAGCAGTCGGGTCGACTCCTCCTCGGTCAGCTTGAAGACCGGGATGCCCGTCGCGGTCGCGAGGACCTCGGCGATGAGCTCCTCGTCCACCTCGGCGACGACGTCCATGTCGCCAGCCTTCCACTCCTTCTCGCGCGTCGACTTCTCGGCGAGGAGCTGCTTCTCCTTGTCGCGGAGCGAGGCAGCCTTCTCGAAGTCCTGCGCGTCGATCGCCGACTCCTTGTCCCGGCGGACGGAGGCGATGCGCTCGTCGAACTCGCGCAGGTCCGGCGGCGCGGTCATGCGGCGGATGCGCATGCGCGAGCCGGCCTCGTCGATGAGGTCGATCGCCTTGTCCGGCAGGAACCGGTCGGAGATGTAGCGGTCGGCCAGGGTGGCGGCCGCGACCAGCGCGGAGTCGGTGATCGAGACGCGGTGGTGCGCCTCGTACCGGTCGCGCAGGCCCTTGAGGATCTCGATCGTGTGCGCCAGCGACGGCTCCGCGACCTGGATCGGCTGGAAGCGGCGCTCGAGCGCGGCGTCCTTCTCCAGGTGCTTGCGGTACTCGTCCAGCGTCGTCGCACCGATGGTCTGGAGCTCACCACGGGCGAGCATCGGCTTGAGGATGCTGGCGGCGTCGATCGCGCCCTCGGCGGCACCCGCACCCACGAGGGTGTGAAGCTCGTCGATGAACAGGATGATGTCGCCGCGGGTGCGGATCTCCTTGAGGACCTTCTTCAGCCGCTCCTCGAAGTCACCGCGGTAGCGGGAGCCGGCGACCAGGGCGCCGAGGTCGAGGGTGTACAGCTGCTTGTCCTTGAGGGTCTCGGGGACCTCGCCGCGGACGATCTTCTGGGACAGGCCCTCGACGACGGCGGTCTTGCCGACGCCGGGCTCGCCGATCAGCACCGGGTTGTTCTTGGTGCGCCGCGAGAGGACCTGCATGACCCGCTCGATCTCCTTCTCGCGCCCGATGACCGGGTCGAGCTTGCCCTCCCGGGCGGCCTGCGTGAGGTTGCGGCCGAACTGGTCGAGCACGAGCGAGGTGGACGGCGTGCCTTCCTGGGGGCCGCCGGCGGCCGCCGGCTCCTTGCCCTGGTAGCCGGACAGGAGCTGGATGACCTGCTGACGGACGCGGTTGAGGTCCGCACCGAGCTTGACCAGCACCTGGGCGGCGACGCCCTCACCCTCGCGGATGAGGCCGAGCAGGATGTGCTCGGTGCCGATGTAGTTGTGGCCGAGCTGGAGCGCCTCGCGCAGCGACAGCTCCAGGACCTTCTTGGCGCGCGGCGTGAAGGGGATGTGCCCGGACGGGGCCTGCTGGCCCTGGCCGATGATCTCCTCGACCTGCTGGCGGACGGCCTCCAGCGAGATGCCCAGGCTCTCCAGGGCCTTCGCAGCGACACCTTCGCCCTCGTGGATGAGGCCGAGCAGGATGTGCTCGGTCCCGATGTAGTTGTGGTTGAGCATCCGGGCCTCTTCCTGGGCCAGGACGACCACCCGACGGGCTCTGTCGGTGAATCTCTCGAACATGTTCTGCGCTCCCCTACGGCCTTTACGTGCGAGGGCCTAACGCCGTCCTTCGCCACTCTAGTCCCGGGGACCTGGGCATGAGGGGCGAGGACCACAGCCGTTACCTGCCCTGAACAACGCCCGGAACGTGCAAGGGCCCCGCACCTCTCATCGGTGCGGGGCCCTTGGAGCTGAAGCGTTGTCGGTTCTGGGAACCGGATGTCCTATTTGTGAACCTTCTCGTACTGCTCGACGATCGACGCGGGAATACGCCCGCGTTCGCTCACGTCGAGGCCGTTCGCGCGCGCCCATTCCCGGATGTCGGCAGTGCGCGCGTTTCCGGTGCGGGCCTTCGCCTTACCGCGGGCGGCGCGGCCACCCACCCGGCGGGCGGAGCCCACATAGAGAGCCATCGCGTCGCGCAACTTCGCGGCGTTCTTGGCGGAAAGATCGATCTCGTAGGCGACGCCGTCGAGCGAGAAGGAAACCGTCTCAGCGGCCTCACCGCCGTCCAGGTCGTCCTCAAGAATGACCAGCGTCTTTTGCGCCATGGTGGGCATTCCCCTGTCTGCAACGGTTCGATACGCGGAAAAGCAAAGCAGGAATTTCCCGCGCTCGCAATCCGGCTCAGTCGTTCCAGCTTAGACGTATCTATAACGTCAGCAGCATCCGGGAGTTACCCAAGGTGTTCGGCTTCACCCGTTCGAGGTCGAGGAACTCGGCGACACCTTCGTCGTACGACTGCAGAATCTGCGCGTAGACCTCTTGATCGACCGGGACCCCGTCGATCTGCTGGAATCCGTGCCGGCTGAAGAACTCGACCTCGAAGGTCAGACAGAACACGCGGGCCACGCCGAGTTCCCGGGCGACCTCGATCAACGTCGCCAGCAGCTGGTGCCCGACGCCGGTGCCGCGCTCGTCCGGGGTGACGGCCAGGGTGCGGACCTCGGCGAGGTCCTCCCACATGACGTGCAGGGCCCCGCAGCCGACGACCCGGGCGCCGGCCTCGGTCGTCCGCTCGGCGATCCAGAACTCCTGGACGTCCTCGTACAGCTGGACGGTCGGCTTCGACAGCAGGATCTTGTCGTCGGCGTAGACGTCGATGAAGCGCTGAATCTCCCGCACGTCCGCGGTGCGAGCGCGCCGGATCTGCACGCTCATTCCGGACGGACGAACGGGAACAGCACGGTCTGCCGGATGCTGGCGCCGGTCATCATCATCAGCAACCGGTCGACGCCCATACCCATCCCGCCGGTCGGGGGCATCGCGTACTCCAGGGCGCGGAGGAAGTCCTCGTCGAGCTGCATCGCCTCGGCGTCACCGCCGGCGGCCTGCAGCGACTGGGCGGTGAGCCGGGCGCGTTGTTCCACCGGGTCGATGAGTTCGGAATAGGCCGTCCCGATCTCGGTGCCGAATGCGACGAGATCCCAGCGTTCCGCCAATCGCGGGTCTTCCCGGTGAGCACGCGTCAGTGGGGAGACCTCGGTGGGGAAATCGCGGTAGAACGTCGGGAGAACCGTGCGTTCCTCCAACAGGTGCTCGTACATCTCCAGAACAATCTGGCCGCGGTTCCAGTCCGGGTTGAACGGGACGTCCGCCTTCTGGCACAACGCGATCAGGTCCGCGACGGGGGTGTCGGCGGTGATCTCGGTTCCGAGGGCCTCGGACAATCCTTCGTTCACCGTGACGGTGCGCCATTCGCCGCCGATGTCGAATTCCTCGCCACCACGGTTGATGACGGTGCTTCCGACGGCGTCGCGCGTCGCGTTCAGGATGAGACGTCGCGTCAGGTCGGCCATCGTGTTGTAGTCGCCGTAGGCCTCATACGCCTCGAGCATCGTGAACTCCGGATTGTGCGTCGCGTCGACGCCTTCGTTCCGGAAGTTGCGGTTGATCTCGAATACCTTCTCGACACCGCCGACCGCGAGTCGCTTCAGATACAACTCGGGCGCGATACGCAGATACAGGTCCGCGTCGTAGGCATTGATGTGCGTGACGAACGGACGCGCATTCGCGCCGCCGTGAATGGCCTGGAGCATCGGCGTCTCGACCTCGAGAAAGCCCGCCTCGGCCAACGTGTTTCGCAGAGAGCGAACCATCTCGGACCGCATCGTGAGCATCCGGCGGGCGTCCGGGTTCACGATCAGGTCGACGTAACGCTGTCGGACCAACGCCTCGGGGTCGGACAGGCCCTTGTGCTTGTCCGGCAGCGGGCGCAGGCACTTGGCGGTCAGCGTCCAGGAGTCGGCGAGGACGGAGAGCTCACCCCGCTTGGAGGTGATGACCTCGCCGGTGATGCCGACGTGGTCCCCGAGGTCGACGTCGGACTTCCAGGCCGCGAGCGCGTCCGGCCCGAGCTTGTCGAGCGAGAGCATGACCTGGATGTCGCCGCTGCCGTCCCGCAGCGTCGCGAAGCAGAGCTTGCCGCCGACCCGCGAGAGCATGACCCGGCCGGTCACCCCGGCGGTCTCCCCCGTGTGGGTGTCGGGGTCCAGGCCCGTGTGCTTCGCCGCGAGCTCGGCCGCCGTCGCGGTCCGCTCGAAGGTCACCGGGTACGGGTCGACACCCGTCGCCCGCAGCCGCTCCAGCTTCTCCCGCCGGACCCGCATCTGCTCCGGCAGTTCGTTCTCCTCGATCACCCGCAGAGGGTACTTCCCTGCCCGTGCGGGCTCCGCGGAGTCCGGCGGCGCGGATGGCAAGGCGGAGGAGGAAGCCGATCCCGGGTTTGGATCGGCGACGACGACAACGCAGCCAGTCGCCCCGCCGGACTACGCGGAGGGCGTGTTGCGCTCGTAGATGAGGCGTAACCCGACGAGGGTGAGCCAGGGCTCGTGGACGTCGATGGTGGAGGCCTCGGCGAGGATGATCGTCGCGAGGCCGCCGGTGGCGACGACGGTGACGGTGTCGGGGTCGTCGGAGAGCTCGGCGGCCATGCGCTCGACGATCCCGTCGATCTGGCCGGCGAAGCCGTAGAGGATGCCGGCCTGCATGGCCTCGACGGTGCTCTTGCCGATGACCGAGCGCGGGCGGGCGAGCTCGACCTTGCGGAGCTGGGCGCCGCGGGAGCCGAGGGCCTCGACGGAGATCTCGATGCCGGGGGCGATCGCGCCGCCGATGTACTCCCCGCGGGCGCTGACGGCGTCGAAGGTCGTCGCGGTGCCGAGGTCGACCACGATGCACGGCCCGCCGTAGAGGTGGGCGGCCGCGAGGGAGTTCACGACGCGGTCGGCGCCGACCTCCTTCGGGTTGTCCATGAGGACGGGGACGCCGGTGCGCACGCCGGGCTCGACGACCACGGACGGGACGTCCGGGTAGTACCGGCGGAACATCTCGCGCATCTCGTGCAGGACCGAGGGGACGGTGGAGCACATCGAGATGCCGGTGATGAGGTCGCCCTCGGGCGCCCCGCCCGGCGGGACGTAGCGGTCGAGCAGCGACCGGATCGTCACGGCGAGCTCGTCGGCGGTCCGGCGGGCGTCGGTGGCGATCCGCCAGTGTTCGACGATCTCCTTGTCGTCGAACAGCCCCAGGACGGAGTGGGTGTTGCCGACGTCGATGGTGAGCAGCATCAGCTGGACTCCTCGCGCAGGTCCAGAGCAATGTCGAGAATCGGCGCCGAGTGGGTGAGCGCGCCGACGGAGATGTAGTCAACACCGGTGGCCGCGACGGCGGCAGCGTCGGCGAACGTCAGGCCGCCGCTGGCCTCCAGCCGCGCCCGGCCGTTGTTCAGGGCGACCGCCTCACGCATCTGATCGGGCGTGAAGTTGTCGAGCAGCACCAGCTCCGCACCGGCTTCGAGCACGGCCTGAAGCTGCGTCAGGGAGTCGACCTCGACCTCGACCGGGAGGTCCGGGTAGCGCGAGCGCACGGCCTCGAAGGCCTCGACGATCCCCCCGGCGGCGATGACGTGGTTGTCCTTGATCAGGGCCTCGTCCCACAGCGACATGCGGTGGTTCACCCCGCCCCCGGCGCGCACGGCGTACTTCTCCAGCGCGCGCAGGCCGGGCGTCGTCTTGCGGGTGTCCCGGACGCGGGCGCGCGTGCCGGCGAGGGCGTCGGCCCAGGCACGGGTGGCGGTCGCGATGCCGGAGAGGTGGCACAGGAAGTTCAGGGCGGTCCGCTCGGCGACGAGCAGGTCGACGGTCCGGCCCGACACCGACATCAGCACGTCGCCGCGGCGGACGCGCTCGCCGTCCTTCGCGAGCAGGTCGACGAGCGCCGCACCCCGCGTCACGGTCTCGAACACCGCACGGGCGACGGACAGGCCGGCGACGACCCCGTCCGCGCGGGCGACGACGTCGGCGGTGCTGCGCTGCTCGGCGGGGACGGTCGCGGTGCTGGTGACGTCCGCGCGGCCGGGGGCGATGTCCTCGGCCAAGGCGCGGGAGACGACGTCGAGCACCTCCGCGACCGGGAGCCCCGCCTCGCCGAGCTCGGCCGACAGCAGCGCGGAGGGGACGCCGAGGTGCCCCGCGGTGTGCACCATCGAGACCCCCTCGTCGGTGAGGCGGCAGTCCAGATGACCGAGCCACTCGGCATCGTCGCGGTCGGGGTGGTCCTCGCGCCAGTGGGAGCCGCGGGTCTCGGCGCGCTCGGCGGCGGCCGCGACGAGGAAGCGCGCGACCGTCAGCAGGTTCGTCGTCTCCCAGGACTCGACGCACGGCTCGCCGGGGTGCGACCGGCTGAGGAAGATCAGTGCGGCCTCGGTCTCGCGCAGACCACGGTGGTTGCGGAGCACGCCGGCGCCGGCGCTCATCAGCTGCTGGATCTCGCGCCGGGCGCTGCCGGCGATGACGCCGGGTTCGCGGCGGTCCTTCGCCGGCTCGCGGCGGGCGGGCCGGCCGGTGCGGAACGTGCGCTCGAGGTCGTCGGCGATCCGCTCGGCGAAGACCAGGCCCTCGAGGAGGGAGTTCGACGCGAGCCGGTTCGCCCCGTGCACGCCGGAGCACGCCGCCTCGCCGCAGGCGTAGAGGCCGGGGATCGTCGAGCGGCCGGCGAGGTCGGTGCGCACGCCGCCGGAGGCGTAGTGGCACGCGGGGACGACGGGGATCAGGTCGGTCACCGGGTCGATGCCGTGCTCGCGGCACTTGGCGAGGATCGTCGGGAAGCGCCCCTCCCACGTCTCGGCGCCGAGGCCGCGGGCGTCGAGCCACACGTGCGGGACGCCGGTCGCGTTCATTCGGCGCAGGATCGCCTTGGCGACGACGCTGCGCGGCGCGAGGTCGCCGAGCTCGTGCTCGCCGGCCATGAACGGCTCGCCCTTGGCGTCGACGAGGATCGCGCCCTCGCCGCGCACGGCCTCGGAGATCAGCGGCTGCTGACCGGCAGCACCGGGACCGAGCCAGAGGACGGTGGGGTGGAACTGGACGAACTCCAGGTCGCGCACGACCGCGCCGGCGCGCAGCGCCATCGCGATGCCGTCACCGGTGGAGACGAGCGGGTTTGTCGTCGCCTCGTAGACCTGACCGAGCCCGCCGGTGGCGAGGACGACGATCGGGGCGTGGATCGCGCCGACGCCGTCGCGCTGGCCCTCCCCCATGACGTGCAGCGTCAGGCCGGCGACGCCGCCGTCGGCCCCGAGCAGCAGGTCGAGGCCGAGGGCGTGCTCGATGACCTCGATGCGCGAGTCGGCGCGGACGCCGTCGACGAGCGCGCGCTGGATCTCCGCGCCGGTGGCGTCGCCGCCGGCGTGGGCGATGCGGTCACGGCGATGACCGCCCTCGCGGCCGAGGGCCAGTTCCCCGTCGGCCGCGAGGTCGAACACGGCGCCGCCGGCGATCAGGCGGCGGACAGCGGCCGGGCCCTCGGTCACGAGGAGCCGGACCGCATCGGGGTCGCACAGGCCGTCCCCCGCGAGCAGGGTGTCGCGCTCGTGCTCGGCGGGGCTGTCCTCCGGGCCGAGGGCGGCGGCGATGCCGCCCTGCGCCCACTGGGTCGAGCCCGCCGCGAGAACGTCCTTGGTGACGAGCAGGACGCGGCCGGCGAACTCCGCGAGGGAGTTCGCCGCGCGCAGTGCGATCGTGAGGCCGGCGATGCCGGACCCGACGACGACGACGTCCGCCTCCGCAACCCATCCGGGCTCCGGTGCAGCGAGCCGCCGCGGCAACCCGCTCATGGCGTGGCCGTCGCCCGGCTCAGCGGCCGGCGTGCACGGGCGCCGTGGCGTGACGGTTCATCAGAACGTCGCCACGCACGTCGCCGCGGTCCTCGCCGTCGCCGGGGACGGGAGCAGCCGGGTCGCCGTCGATGTGCACGATGTTGTTGCGGCCGTCGACGTGCACGACCTTCGGCTTCAGCTCGCGGGCCTCGGCGTCGGTGACGCCCATGTAGCTGATGATGATGACGAGGTCGCCCGGCTGGACCAGGCGAGCCGCCGCACCGTTGATACCGATGATGCCGGTGCCGCGCGGGCCCGGGATCACGTAGGTCTCGAGGCGGGCGCCGTTGTCGATGTCCACGATCGCGACCTGCTCGCCGGCGAGGAGATCGGCGGCGTCGAGGAGGTCCTCGTCGATGGTGATCGAGCCGACGTAGTGCAGGTCGGCCTGCGTCACGGTGGCGCGGTGAATCTTGGACTTCAGCATGGTGCGGAACACGGTGGCGGCGTCCCTTCAGTTCCGGGCGGTCTGCACGGGAGGACCGAGCAGCACGGGCAGGTTGTCGATCAGCCGCGTTGTTCCGGCTTTCGCAGCTACCAGCAGGCGGGTCTCGCCGGTGTCTGGTGCAGGGGCTAGTTCGGGGTCGCGCAGCGCAACGTAATCCACGACCAGGCCGGGTTCGGCAGCCAGGGTCGCCTTCGCGGCCGCGAGCACGGCGTCGGCGCCCCGGGGACCGGCCGCGGCTCCGGCGCGCAGCGCGCGGGAGATCGCGAGGGCCCCGGCGCGCTCGGCGTCGGAGAGGTAGCGGTTCCGGCTGGAGCGGGCGAGCCCGTCCGCCTCCCGCACCGTCGGGACGGGCGCAATCCGGACGTCGAGGTCGAGGTCGGTGACCATCTGCCGGATCAGGGTCAGCTGCTGGTAGTCCTTCTCGCCGAAGTAAGCGATCTGAGGGCCAGTCAGGTGCAGCAGCTTGAGCACGACGGTGAGGACACCGTCGAAGTGGCCGGGCCGGGATGCACCCTCCAGGTCATCGCCGAGCGGGCCGGCGGTGACCACGGTGGCCGGACGGCCGTGCGGGTACATCTCGGCCTCGCCCGGGTGGAAGAGCACGTCCACCCCAGCCTCCGCGCACAGCGCGAGGTCGGCCTCGAAGGTGCGCGGGTACTTGTCGAGATCCTCGTTCGCCCCGAACTGCAGGGGGTTCACGAAGATCGTCGCGACGACGCTGGCGCACTCCCGGCGGGCGGTGCGCATCAGCTCGGCGTGCCCGTCGTGCAGGGCACCCATCGTCATCACGACGCCGCGGGGCCCGGGCCGGGTGAGTTCCGACTCGGCCAGGGCGGCGTTCAGTTCCGCACGGGTGCGCGCCACCACGGGGGTGGTCGTCGTCGGGCGTGCGGCATCAAGCAGGGCGGTTGAGTTCATGCCTTCGTTCCAGTCCTCGTCGGGTACCGGACGTGCAGTGGCTGCACGAGTGTAAACGCCCCCGTCATCCCCGCGTAATCCCGATCCGCGGTGACGGACGACTCACGAACCTGTGCGTTGGCTGGGCGCAGGTCAGGGCTCGAAGGGGTGACGCTTGCCCAGGACCGCGAGCAGGGAGGACGCGGCGTCGGGGGTGAGCAGGCCCGCGACGAGGGCGCGGTCCGCGGTGAGGCGGGCCATCGCGACGTACGCGGCGGCGGCCTCCGGGGAGACCTTCGCGATCTCCTCGATGTGGACGGCGACGGTCCCGGCGTCCCCGCGGGCGACGGGGCCGGTGAGGGCGTGGTCACCGGAGCGCAGGGCGTTGTCGAGGGCGGCGCCGAGCAGGGGACCGAGCAGCCGGGACGGGTTCTCGACCCCGGCCTTCGCGAGCAGCGCGCCGGACTGGGCGACCAGCGTGACTAGGTGGTTCGCGCCGTTGGCGAGGGCGGCGTGGTAGAGCCCGCGCTTGTCCTCCTCGACCCACTGGGGGTCCGAGCCCATCTCGACGACGAGCGCCTCCGCCACCGGGCGCAGCGGCTCCGGCGCGGTCACGCCGAAGCAGGCGCCGGCGAGGCGGGCGAGGTCGACGCGGGTCCCGGTGAAGGTCATGACGGGGTGCAGCGCGAGCGGGAGGCACCCGATCCGGGTCAGCGGCTCCAGGACGTCGGTGCCGTACCGCCCCGAGGTGTGCGCGACGAGGGTCCCGGCGGGGACGGCGTTCCCGTCCGCGAGGCCGGTGACCAGCGGCGGGAGCGCGTCGTCGGGGACCGCGATCAGCAGCAGGTCCGCCTTGCCGGCGACGTCGAAGGGGTCGGTGAGCGCGACGCCGTCGAGGAGGTCGTGCGCGCGGTCCTTGCTCTTGCGGCTGACCCCGGAGGCCGCCACCACCCGGTGCCCGGCCTGCATCAGCGCGGCCCCGAGGACCGCCCCCACCTTCCCGGCCCCGATCACCCCGACGTCGAGGCGGGCGGGGCGGCCGGACTTCCCCGGTCGACCAGGTTCGAGCGAGCTCACGTCGTGATCGTCTCAGGATCTTGGGCTGGAACGGCCGACCGGCCCGGCCCCGCGTGGGGCCGAGCCGGTCGGAAGGGTTCTCGCCTAGGAGATCGTGTACGAGAAGAAGTCGCCGCTCTCGTCGGTGGCGCCGCCGGTCTGGAAGTACCAGATCGCGCCGGCCGGGATGCTGATCGAGGCGATCGAGCAGGTCGCGCCCGCCGCGTTGAAGTCGCCCGTGAGCGTCGGCTCCGTCGCGCACTTGTAGGTGGTGACGCCCGAGGCCGGCCCGTCGAGCGGGGTCGTGTCGACCGCGATGTTGATCTCGACGCCGGCGGGGGACTGCGCCGAGTCGACGTACACGAAGTTCCGCAGCGTCCGCGCGACGGAGGTGTAGGAGAACGTGTTCGCGCCCCACACGTTGACGACACCCTCGGCGCGGTAGCGCCCCGCCGGAAGGTTCGCGCCGGGCAGGAACTGACCACTGACCAGGGACGGACCGGCCGGACCCACCGGACCCCGGGGACCGGTGTAGCCGCGCGGACCCCGCGGACCGCGCTTGCCCGCCGCGGCCGTGTCGCCGGCGGCCGTCTCACTGGCGCTGGTCTCACCCGCCCCGGCGTTGACGGTCGGCGACGCGTTCGCGATCTGCATCCCCGCGACCCCGATCACCGCCGCGGCCCCGAAGACCGTCGCCCCCCGCAGGACACTGTTGATTCGCACTGAGCTTCACTTCCTCCCCAGCACCGCCGTCCCCGACCTTCTGTCGGGTCAAGATCACCGGCACTCGGGCCAGAAGCTAGAGATCTTCGCCATCGGCGAGCAATCGCCTCATGCCGTGCGAACTGCGCGGTTCGGAGTGATTCCGGGTCAGATTGCAGTGCGACCAAATCGGTCGAATGCGGCCGACTCGGGTCCGCAAATCCGACAACCGTCGCAATGCGCTTCGGCCCCGCGATCGGTCCAGCGACTCGGCCCCCAACAGGACCAAGATCAACAGTTCACCCGAGGGAAGTAAGCAGCACTCAGTATTCGCGGAGCCGGTCGACCCAGCTGACGCTGGGCCGACCGGCGTCACGAATCTTCTGCCTAGCCGACAAATCGATTACGAGATGGTGTACGTGACCACGTCGCCTGTCTCGATGGAGGGCCCGAGCGCCACGAGGTAGTAACGCGCACCGGCCGGGATCTCCACCGCGGAGATCGTGCAGCTCCCTCCAACGGTCGTCGAGATGCACGGGAAAACTTCCGGCGTGCCGTCGTCCACTCCGAGACCGATCTTGGTTGCGGCGGGAGCGGCGTTGTTCGTCTCCCAGTAGGTGAAGTTGGAGATCGTCAACGCACGCGGTGCGATCGTGAAGCCGGGGAAGTCATACCCGGGATTGGCGCCGTCACTGAACACGTAGCCCGACGGCATGAGTTGCGTGCCGCTCTGGACGTCGCCCTGGAAGAAGACGTCGACGATGAGCGCGCCAGGCGATCCCGGCGCACCCGGCGTCCCAGGAACACCCTGCGGGCCACGCGGACCAGCCGGTCCCCGCGGACCGGTGAAGCCGCGAGGACCACGGGGGCCCCGCTTGCCGTGGGCGGCGACATTCTCGCCGGACTGGAGCTGACTGAAGCTGGAGCCGGTCTGGTTCGCTGCGCCGGCATGAACGGAGGGTGCCGCGGTGGCGACCTGCATGCCTGCGACCCCGAGGACGGCGGCGGCGCCGAAGAACGCGGCGCCGCGCAGGATGTGCTTGCTCATATGGGTTCCCCACTTCCTCCCGGCGCACCTATCCAGCGCTGCTGCTGGAGAGATCTCGGATATGCCGTGGGGAAACCGTCTTTGCTCGCGCTTGGCGAATCAATGGGACATAGGTGGCCTTCGGTCGCTTTGAGAACAGAAAGTCCCACCTGTCACAGTAGGTATTTCCGCAGGTCAGCGGCCCGATCGCGGGACGAATCGGACAAAGTGAATGACACTCTGTTAACACCCGTCCCAGTAGTCGCTGTCAGCAGCCGATCCACATGCGTCGCTCAATTCACCCGAGTGGATCACGTCACACGTGTCCAACCTTGATGAGTGACGCTCAACTGTGCTATGCCCACTGGCCACTCGCGCCGAGGACAACGCCCTGATGAGACGTCAGCTCCCCGCCATCCAGCGCTCGGGGCCGGCGGAGCGGCGGCCCTCGCGGGCCCGGGCGGCCTGGGTCTCGGTGAGCTCGCGGGCCTCGGCGGCAAAGCGGTGGGCGACCTCGACCACGACCGGGCCGGGGACGCTGTCGAGCCGGACGGTCGCGAGGCCGAGGCGGCGCTGCCAGGGGCCCTGGGTGAGGCGGACGGACTGGGTCTTGCCGTGCGGGACGACGTCGAGGTTGCGGCGGAACAGGCCGCTCGTCGCGACGAAGACCCGGTCGTCGGCGCCCCAGGCCAGCCCGCGCCACCAGAACGGGCGGGCGCGGCCGGCGCGGCGCGGGGCGGGGTTGAGCGGGATCGTCCCCGGGTCGACGCCGGGCAGGATCCGGCCGATCACGCCGAGCGCCGTGGCGCGCGGGGCGACGGGGAGCAGGACCGACGTCGACTTCTGCGCGGCGTCGTTGCCGCCCGCGTAGCCGGCGACGTTGATCAGGACGCGGACCCAGTCGCGGTTGCGCCAGAACAGGGGCTGGACGATCCGCAGCGCCTGGACCCGGCCGGGCGGGACGGTCTGGCTGTGCCGGGCCAGCAGGCCGTGACGGAGCCTCAGACCGTCGGGTGACTCGGCGACGGTGAAGTCGAAGCCGCTCTCCAGCTCGCGCCAGGCGAGGGTGCCGAAGGCGAGCAGGACCGGGATCGCGGGGAAGATCAGCGCCGGCTCGCGCTGCCAGATCGCGACGCCGATGAGGATCGAGCCGCCGACGACGAGCAACGGCACCCAGACCGTCAGCAGCAGCGAGGTCATCAGCGCGGCGACCGGGACGCGGACCAGGACCTGCTCCGGCGCCTCGGGGGCGTCGGGGCGGACACCGGCGGCCCGGGCGAGCAGCTCGGCGCGCAGCGCGCGGGCCTTGTCCTCGGAGAGGTAGGCCAGGCGCCCCTCGGCCGCTCCCCCGCCGGCGACCTCGAGGCGGAGCTCGGCGAGGCCGAGGATCCGGGCCACCAGCGGCTGCACGACGTCGATCGCCTGCAGCCGGGACAGCCGAATGTGCCGGCTCTTGCGGAACAGCAGCCCGGAGTCCACGCGCAGGTCGTCGCCCTCGATGACGTAGCGGGTGAACCACCACGTCCAGAACCCGAACGCCAGGCCCGCGACCGTGACCACGGCGAGGATCAGCAGGATCTGGACCACGTCCGCCTCGCGGACCGCGTCCTGGCCCGCGATCACCGTCGCGCCGATCATCGCCGCCCAGCCCCGGGCGAACGGGGTCAGCGGGTGCAGCCGGGCCGCGAGCCGGGGTTCCTCGGGCGGTGCCGCGGGCGGCGCCAGGGGCTCGGTGACCGGCTCCGGCGGCGGGAACCCCGCCGGGGTGTAGTCGGCGTCGGGTGGATGGAACTCGGTCACAGGCCCGCCGACCGGGCCTCGCCGAGGCGGGCCAGGGTGTCGCGGAGGCGCTGGGCCTCGTCCGGGGGCAGGCCGGGGATCCGGGCGTCGGAGGCCGCGGCGGCGGTGTGGAGCTGCACCGTCGCGAGGTGAAACCGGCGCTCCAGCGGCCCGGCCGTCACGTCGACGAACTGCATCCGGCCGTAGGGGACGACGACGAGCCGGCGGAACAGCCAGCCGCGGACGACGAGGAGGTCCTCGTCCCGCTCCGCGTACCCCCAGGCCTCGTAGTTGCGGCGGATCAGCCGCCGGCCGAGCAGGTAGAGCCCGCCGAGGACGACCAGCGCCGCTCCGGCCCCGATCAGCCCGGGCCCCGGGTCGTCGAGGACGGCCATCAGCACCCCCGCGGCTCCCGCGAGCAGCGCGAGCGTCCCGAGGACGCCCGTCAGCACCGTCAGGCGGAGCGACCGCAGCCGGGGGGAGACCGGGGTCCACCGGTCCTCGAGCGCGAACGGGTCCATGCCCCCACGCTAGGCGGCCCCCCTCACCAAGGGGTGTCACCCCGTACTGCGCAGTAAGGGGTGACACCCTTTTTTGACATCGGCACAGGCGGCGTTCAGCCGGCTCCCAGCCGCGGCGATGTCAGGGACGCAACGCAAAGCGAACGCGTGTCGCGTGGGTTTGGTGTTACTCGAGAGACAGAATCGGCGTGAGGCAGGTTCACGTCGGAACCAGTCTTCTTGATCCAGCGTCCGAACCCCTGGACCGTTGCACCCACGGTGGTCGTGGGGTGACCGCGGGGCGGGGTCGGCGACCGCCGCACCAACTGGCATCGAAAACGGGGGCAAACGCGTGGTTCAGGCCAGCGCTCAATCGGCCCGGGTTCCCGGTCCCGGTTCGCGCGGCTCCGCGTCCTCGCTCACGGCGCCGCGGAATCCGAACGCGACGTTCTCGGGCTCGCACGCCGCCGTCGCGCTCTGCGCGGACGCCGCGGCCGACCCGTCCGGCCCGCTGGTCGGCGTCATCGTCGGGCGCGGGGGCACCGGCAAGACGGCGATGCTCGACGCGCTCGCCTCCATCTACTCCACCGCCGGCGCGACGGTGCACCGCGACGCGTCAGCCTGGCCGCCGCCGGAGGACGCCGTCCTCCTCATCGACGACGCCCGCAATTTGCCCGACGAGGTCCTCCTCGACCTGCGCCGGATGGTCGAGGCGGGCCGCCAGCGCATCGTCGTCGCGACGCGTCCGGGGCCGGACCTGCCGCACGTCGACGCCCTCGCCGCGGCGCTCGGCCGCCAGCGGGCGCCGATCGTGCTCGGGCGGCTCTCGCGGGCCGAGGTCACGGCCCGCGTCGAGGGGCTGTGCACCGGGGCCGGCAGCGCCGCGCTCGCCGCGTTCGTCTACGAGCAGACCGCCGGGACGCCGAAGCTCGTCGACGCCCTCGCCGCCGCGTTGTGCGCCGCCGGGCTCGTCCCCGACGGGCCGGGGCACGCGGGCTGGGCGCCGGCGAAGATCCCGACGAGCGTCCTCGAACTCCTGCGTCTGGACCTGAGCGCCCTCGGGCCCGAACCACTGAGCCTGCTGCTCGCGCTCGCCGTCGGGGCGGAGCTGAACCCGCAGGTGCTGGCCGACGTCCTGAACTCCGAGCCCGCGTCCGTCGAGCACGCCGCCGAGGTGGCGCGCGCGAGCGGGCTGCTGACCGAGACCGGTGCGCTGCTGCCGCTCGCCCGGCACGCGCTGCTCACCCTCGCGCCGCCGATGCGCATCCAGGCCATGCGGACCGGCTGGGTCACCGCCGTCCACCGCCGCGGCGGTTCGATGCTCGAGCACGCCCGCGCGCTCGCCGGGGCGGGGATGACCGGGCCCGAGGTCGGGGCCGTGCTCGCCGCCGGTGCCGGGGAGGCCCCGACGCCGACCGAGGCCGTCAAGCTCTACGCCGCCGCCGTGCAGGCGGGGGTTCCGATCGCGTCCGTCGCCGCGAAGCTGGGCCGCGCGAGCGCGCTCGTCGGCGACCTGAACACCGCGCTGCGCCTGGCCGACGTCGCGATCTCCGACGCCAACGCTCCCGACCGCGACGTCGCCGTCGCGGTCGCCGCCACCGTCCTCGCGACCCGCGGCATGCTCAGCCGCACCGCGCAGCTCTACCGCTGGTGGGCCAACACGACCGGCGAGCCGCCCGTGCTCGCGGTGCCGGCGCTGCTCGGCGTCGGTGACCTGCCCGGGGCGCGCGCCGCCCTCGAGCACGGCCTGCTGCCGGCACCGACGCTGTCGGACGGGGTCGAGACCCTGCTCGCCGAGGGCGTCCTGGAGAGCGTGACGGGGACGCCGAGCCTCGCGCTCTCGCTGCTCGCCCGCGCCGCGATGCTGCTCGAACCCGCCGCCGAGCGGACCCTGATGCCCGACACCCCCGCCGCCCTCGCCGCGATCGTCGCGCTGAACTGCGGGGAGTTCGACGTCGCCGAGTCCGTGCTGAGCCGGGCGGTCGCCGTCCGCCTCGGCGGGGAGCCGGCGATGTCGCGCTACCGCCTCCTGCAGGCCTGGACCGCGATGCAGCGGGGCGACCTCGACGCCGCCCGCGCTCTCGTCGCCTCCGCCGGCCCGGGCGGCGGCGCCCTGGAGCCCCGCGAGGAACTGACCGCCGCCGCCATCGAGGTCGGGCTCGCCCGCCGCGAGGGCGACCTCGGCGCGCTGACCACCGCGTGGCAGCGGGCGCGGCAGGCGATCGTCCGCCACCCCGTCGACCTGTTCGCGCTGCACGCCGTCGGCGAGCTCGCCGTCGCCGCGGCGCGACTGCAGGAGGAGAGCTGGATCCGTCCGCACCTCACCGAGGCGTGGGCTCTGCTCGACCGTCTCGGCCAGCCGGCGCTGTGGGCGACCCCGATGCACTGGTATGCCGTCCAGGCCGCGAGTCTGGCGGACCGTCCGGCTGACGCCGAGTCACATATCGCTGTGCTCGAGACAGCGGCCCCGTCCTACCCGCAGGCGGCGGTCCTCGCCGCGGCGGCGCGGTCGTGGATGCGCGTGATGGCGGGTCAGGTCGACGCCACCGAGGTCGAGGCCGCGGCCCGGCGTCTGCACTCGATCGGCCACGCCTGGGACGCCTCCCGCCTCGCCGGCCAGGCCGCCGTCCGCACCGGCGACCGCCAGGTGATGTCGGCGCTGATGAGCGTCGCCCGCTCGCTGCGTCCGGCCGCCGCCGGCTCGGTCGCGGTCGAGGCCGCGGGCCTGGACCTCCCGGCCGACACGCCGACCTTCCCCTCCCCCAGCCGTCCGGGGGACTCCGCGCCGACCTCGTCGTCCTCCTCGTCGAGCGGGGTCAGCCTCTCCGAGCGCGAGCGCGAGGTCGCCGCTCTGCTCGTCACGGGCCTGACGTACAAGGAGATCGGCGAGCGGCTGTTCATCTCCGCGAAGACCGTCGAGCACCACGTCGCCCGTATGCGCCAGCGCCTCGGCGCCGGCAGCCGCGGCGAGCTGTTCTCCCAGCTCCGCGCCGCCCTCGACAACGACGCCTGATCAGCCTCACCCGTCACAGTGGGGGTGACACCCTTTCTGGCGCCAAAAAGGGTGTCACCCCTTACTGCGCAGTAAGGGGTGACACCCTTTTTTGACGAAGAGGTCGCAGATCAGGGCAGGGAGGCGATGATGCCCTCGCAGGTGCGGACGATGACGCGGGCGGCGTCGGCGACGGGGCGGGTCGAGGCGGGGTTCTCGGCCCGGCGGCGCCAGCGGCCCATCGCGTCGGTGGCGGCGTCGCGGATCTCGTCGGGGGTCGCCTCCGGCGGGAGGCCGAGGCGCACGAACTGGGCCTGACCGGTCCCGCCGAGGAGGCGCTCGGCCTCGGCGCGCTGGTCCGCGGGGAGCACGACGGCACCAGTGCGCAACGACCCCAGCAGGCCGAGCTCGACGAACTCGTGCGCGCCGGACGAGATCTTCTCGACCTGCGCGAAGAGCATCTCCGACTCGGGCAGCGGCGTGGAACGCAGGATCGAGTCCAGCGCCATCAGCGCCGACCGCGCCTTGAGCAGGTCACCGCGCTCGGTGAACAGCGCGGTCAGGGCCTCGCGCAGCTCCTCCAGCCCGGAGCGACGGACGAGCTCCGCCGACAGCGCCGTCGAGTCCGTGATGCCCTGCCGGATCAGCGGCAGCGCGAGCCGGACGCCGAAGAGCCCGAACCGCTCGAGCAGCCGGCGGCGCACCTCGGCCGACGGCAGGTCCGGCGAGCCCTCGGGCAGCTCGCGCCCGAAGCGGTCGGCGGAGAGCAGCATCGCGTCGACGAAGTCACGGTCCGCGGCGGCGATCTTCGCGAGCGCGTTGAACTCCGACTGACGGAGCGTCCGTCCCGTCTCGGCCAGCAGACCCGCGACGGGGACGACGGTCTGACACAGCGACCGGATCTTCTCCTCGCCGCGCAGCCGGGACGCGATCGCGCGCGCGGACTGCAGCGCGTCGACGCGGCCGGCGCCGATCTCGTCCGCCCGGGAGAGCACCGCGACGGTGTTCACCGGGGAGGACCCGATCGCCGCGTGGGCGTGGAAGGCCTCGAGGAACCCGACGTCGTCGGCGTGCACGTGCCGCATCAGGTAGACGATCGCGTCGGCGGCGCCCTGCTCCTCGTCGGGGGTGAGCAGCGCCTCGGTCCGCGCGGACACCTCCGCCGACGCGGACGCGATGCCCGGGGTGTCGATCAGCGTCATCGAGGAGAGGTCACCGGAGGGCCAGTCGACGGTGAGGCGGTCGACGTCCTCGGGCGCGGCGCCGAGCAGGTCGAGCTCGAGCTTGCCGTTGTGCCGGACGATCGGCAGGTCCGCGGCCTCGCCGTCCTTGCGCCGCATGACGATCCGCGGCGCCTGGGCGTTGCGGTACCAGGTGACGATGCGGGTGCACTCCCCCGCGTCGGTGGGGGCGATGATCTCGCCGACGAGCGCGTTCAACAGCGTCGACTTGCCCGCCTTCACCTTGCCGGCGATGGCGATCCGGACCGGGGAGTCGAGCCGGTCGAGGTGGGCCTCGATCCGCTCCGCCTCCTCGGGGTGGTCGGCGTAGACCTCCGCGGCCTGCTGCAGCACGGCGCGCACCTGGTCGCAGATGTCCGTCGACGCCGGCGTGATCCGCGACCGCGCCGCGGGGACCGGCGTCTCCCGCGCGACCGGGGCGGCCGGCGTCTCGACCGGAGCCGGCGGCGCATCCGGAGCCGCAGCCGTCGGGGGCTCGAGCGGAGCGGAGCCGGGCAGCGGACCGGCGGGGGTGGCCTGGGCGGGAACGCCGGAGGTCGCCGTCTCGTCCGTTTCCGCCGCGCGTTTCTTGTTCTTGCGGCGAAGGATCACACCGCACCCGCCTTCGCGGCGACGGCGACGAGGTCGCGAGCCTGCTTCTGCAGCGCGGCGACGCCGGCGAGCTCGCGCTTGAGCTCACCGATCCGGGCCTCGCGGTCCTTGGCGTTGGTGCGGGCGCCGGCCTCGGCGACCTTCAGCGAGTCCTGCAGCGACGTCTCGAGCTCGGTGGCCACCTGCGTGAAGTGGTCGCGCAACTGACGCTGGACCCGGCGCAGCATGTCGCGCGAGTCCTTCCCGACGTGGAAGGTCACATCGTCGGTGTATCGACGCACAGCGTTCTTCGCCTCCGCCTGACGGCGCTGCAGCAAGCGCTTCTTCTCCTCCCGCAGCGTACGTCCACCGAGCAGGAGACCGGCGCCGACCGAGAACGGGTTCAGCAGAGCCATCCCCGCGAAGGTGGAGAACATGCCGAACATGAGTGTTCCGATGTAACCGCCGCGGACGGCGATCAGGGCCTGCTCGCCGAGGCTCGGGTCACCCTCGTCGGAGAGGTACATCGGACGGACGGCCTGCATCGACCCGCCGGAGTCGACGTCGAGGTCGGGCAGCGAGAGCTGACCGTCCTCCGCGAAGTGCTCGGCGACGAGCGCGGCCAGGTAGCGGGCGCGTTCGTTCGCCCAGACGAAGTTGGCCGACGTCGCGGCCGCGACCTGCTCCTCCACCCACGGGGCGAACTCGACCCACACGACGGCGGGGTCGCCGAGGACGTCGATCTCCTCCTCGGCGTTGCGCTGGATGTCGCGCATGCGGTCGCGGAGGTCGTAGTCGATGTCGGCGGCGAGGTCGGCGACGCCGTCCGAGAGCGTCTGCTGCCAGCGGGCGGACCGGTCACGCAGGGCGGCCATCCGCTCCTTGGCCGCACGCAGGTCGGTGACCGTCGACTGCACGGTCTCCGGGTGCTCCTGGACGCCGAGCTCGGACTGCAGACCCCGCGCGAGCTGCTCGGCCACGCCGGCCACGGTGTTCGCGACCGCGCGCCGCACCAGCAGCTCCGCCTGGCCGACGGTGTTCGTCAGCATCGTCGCGAGCACCGGGAAGCCGGACTCGATGTTGAGGTCGTTGTCGTTGCGGTCGAGCGCGTGCCAGCGCAGCACCGAGGAGACCGGGATCAGCTGGGCCGTGATGCCCGCCTTGGTCAGGTGCGCCTGGTTCAGCTCGTAGATGCGCCGCCACTCGGGGTAGAGGTCGATCTTCGTCAGGATGCAGGCGATGTTCGGGCACAGCTTCACCGCGTGCTTGAGGAACTCGAGCTCCGCGGCGGTGTACTCCTGCGCGGCGTCGGAGACGAGGAGGACGGCGTCGGCGCCGGGCAGGGCTGCGAGGGTCGCGGTGGCGCGGACGGACCCGAGACCACCGACGCCCGGAGTGTCCACGAGCTCAAGACCCGATTGGAGCAACGGCGTGGGCAGTCCTACCTCGACGTGGCTGAGCCCCTCGCGGTTCGCGGGGTTGCCCATCTCGGTCACGAAGCGCTGGATGTCCTCCAGGCTCGCCTCGGTGCGTTCGGTGCGCACCGGACGTGACTCGTCGTCGGGATCCGCGCCCGGCTCCTCCTTCACCAGCGTCACGACCGGCGTCTCGGAGTAGTACACGGCCGTCGGGACGGAGGTGGCGATGTCGTCGTCGACGGGGCAGACCCGGGCCCGGACCAGGGCGTTCACCAGCTGGGACTTGCCCTGCTTGAACTCCCCGATGACCAGGACACGGATGCGGTCGTCGTGGAGCCGGTCCTTGGTCTTGCGCAGGCGTGCCGCGAGGTCGGTGCGGCCGCGCGCCGTGACCATGCGCAGCGCCTCGTCGACCGTCTGGATCACCGCTTCGGGTGCCGGCACGTACCTCTCCTGACCCTGGTCTTCACGACCGCCCCCACAGGCGCCCCGAGCCACGGTAAGTCCGCGACCCGGTCCGCGCAGGCGGCGGCCCCGCCCCGGTGAACCCGGGACGGGGCCGATCCTCTCACCTCGACGGGTGCGTGTCGGGGGATCTGGCGCGACACGACCGACACGGAATACGTCGAGATGTCCCCTCCTGAGGCGTTGCCGTCAGCCCAGGATGTTGATCAGGTTCTCGGCGTTCTGGAGCAGGTTGTAGCCGACCTCGTTGAGGCTGTCGTCGACCGCGTCGTTGAGGCTGCGGTTGAGGATGGGCGAGTCCTCGATGTCGACGACGTCCGCCAGCGTGATGACGTTCAGGTTGTCGCTGCCCGAGATGCCCTCACCGACGTCGTCGATGCCGCCGGCGATCTGGTTGCCACCGGCCGAGTGGTCGCCGGTCACGACGTTGTCGGCGTCCTGGTCGGTGTTGGTGCTCTCGTCGGTCGTGGTGTCGTCGTCGCTCGAGCTCTGGTCGACGGTGTTCGACTGGTTCGCGTCGACCGTGTTGCCGTCGCCCTCGATGTTGGCGCCCTGGGTCTCGGTGTTGCTGGGCTCCGGGTTGTCGATGATGGTCGTCGGGCCGGTGAACTCCGAGGTGGAGACGGCCGGCGTGGTGTACGTGTAGTTGTTGATGACGTACTCGACGTACGTGACGTCCTGGACGGTGTCGGGCACCGAGACGCCCTGGACCTCGCGGAAGCTGGTGTCCGCCGGGTAGAACGCCGGGGAGACCTCGCCGGAGCCGCAGGACTGCGTGAAGCCGGCGGACGCCATGGCGAGCTGCGGCTGCGCGGCGAACGCCTCGCGGGCGCCGGCGTTGCGCATCAGGTCGGCGATCCAGTCGAGCAGGGTGATGGCCATTTCCGTGACCCTTCCTCAGGTTGTGGTGCTGGCTGTTGGTTGATGGGGCCCGGTCGGGCCGGATGCTGCGCTGGCTGGTCGGGATCGCCCCGCCCCGGTGGGCCGCCGGGGCGGGGCCATACCCCACACACCTCGTCGACGCGCGCCTTGAGATCGGCGCGACACGGGTGACGCGCGCCGGACGAGATGCTCCCCTCCGCGAGGTAGCTCGGGAGTCGAGCTTCGGCAGATCTCGCGAGTGTCAGCCGAGGATGTTGATCAGGTCGTGCGCGGACTGCAGGCCGTTGTAGGCGACCTCGTTCAGGCTGTCGTCGACGAGCCGGTTCAGCGACTCGTTGAGGATCGGGGAGTCCTCGATGTCGACCACGTCGGCGAGGGTGATGATGTTCGTGTTGTCGTTGCCCGACAGGCCCTCGCCGATGTCGTCGAGGCCACCGGCGATCTGGTTCTCACCGGCCGAGTGGTCGCCGGTGACGACGTTGTCGGCGTCGCTGTCCATGTTGGTGCTGGAGTCGGTCACCGTGTCGTCGTCCGACGAGCTCTGGTCCGCGGTGTTCTCCTGGTTCGCGGTGACGGTGTTGTTGTCACCCTCGATCCCGGTCGACTGCGTGTCCGTGCTGCTGGGCTCGGGGGTGTCGATGATCGTCGTCGGGCCGGTGAAGCTGTCGGACGCCACGGCCGGCTGCTCGATCGTGTAGTTGTTGATGATGTAGCGGATGTGCTCCGCCGCGTCCGCCTCGTCGACCGAGGGACGCTCGACGCCGCCGACCTCGCGGATCGAGGGGTTGTCGAAGAGGAACGTGCGCGAGTCCGCGACGTCCGCGCCGCACACGTTGGTGAAGCCGGCGGACGCCATCGACAGCTGCGGGTTCGTGTTGAACGCCTCGCGGGCGCTGCCGTCCCGCATCAGGTCCATGATCCAGTCGAGCAGGGAGGTAGCCATTGGGGTGACCCTTCGTCAGATTCGTCCGAGGTGGTGGGCTCGGGGCCCCGCACCGGAGCCGCTGTGGTGCCGAACCTAGGGAGTCGGGCGAATCGGACGGATCGGGGAAAACCCCCAAATCAAGATCACCGGATTGGGGGATCTGGATCTTGGCCGGCGCGCCCGCGTTGGGGGATTCGCGGCGTGTCGCGTGTGACTGGTGTTCAAGAAGTGGTAACAACCGTCACACTAGACATCACCAGTCACACTGGTTCAAGCGGTAGTAAACCGCCTCCGACCTGCACGAACGCCCGAAATCGGACCTTCCCTCGGCTCCTTTGCTGCGCTCGCGGTCAAACGATCTTGTCCTGGTTTAGGGCGACCCGGCGGGTGTCGCTCCGGTCGTATTGCCCCCGTTGAACCACGACCAAGGGGGCTGGCGCGCCATGGGTTACCGACTCAGTGTCGATCTCGGCACCACCAACACCGCGGCGGTGGTGCACCGCCCGGGCACCGGGTCCGCGCCGACCGTCGTCCGACTGGGCGACCGGTCCGCGACCGTGCCCTCCGTCCTGTTCCTGGGCGCCGACGGCACCGTCCTCATGGGTGAGGCGGCCGAGCGCCGCGCGCTGACCGACCCGGACCGCGTGGTCCGTCGGTTCAAGCGCCGCATCGGGGACGAGACCCCGCTGCTCGTCGGCACGTCCGGCGACGGCCTCACCGCGCACGCCCTCGCGGCGAAGATGATCGGCCTCGTCGCCGACCGCGTCGCCGAGCAGGAGGGCGGGGCGCCCGACGCCGTCGCCGTCACCGTCCCGGCCGCGTGGGGCTCGCACAAGAAGGACCTGCTCGCCGGCGCGCTCGCCCGCGAGGGCCTGCTCGACGTCACGATGATCAGCGAGCCCGCCGCCGCGGCCCTGGCCTACGCACAGGCCGGGAAGCTCGAGGCCGGCGCGGCCGTCGCGGTCTACGACCTCGGCGGCGGGACGTTCGACGCGGCGGTCCTGCGCGCGGAGTCCGGCAACCGCTTCACCGCACTCGGCACCCCGACGGGGATCCCGAACCTCGGTGGCGTCGACTTCGACGACGCAGTGCTCGCCTACGTGCTCGGCGTCGCCGGGCCGCAGACCCCGGGCGTCGAGCCCGACGACCCGCTGCACCTGACGGCGATGGCCCGCCTGCGGCGTGAGTGCGTCGAGGCGAAGGAGGCCCTGTCCGCCGACACCGCCGCGACCGTGCCGGTCCTGCTCGGCGGGGCGCAGACCTCCGTCCGCGTCACCCGCGCCGACTTCGAGGCGATGATCGCCGGCGCCCTCGAGGAGACGTGCACCTTCGTCGAGGCCGCGCTGGTCTCCGCGGGGCTGACGAGCAAGAACCTCGACCGCATCCTGCTCACCGGTGGGTCCTCGCGGATCCCGCTCGTGACGCAGCTGCTGTCCGCTCGGTACCCGGGCGTCCCGCTCGAGCGGGACATCGACCCCAAGCTCGCGGTCGCGATCGGCGGCGTCCTGGCCCTGGAGAAGTCCGGCCGGCACGCCCGTCCCGCGCTCGCCCTCACCGCCGGACTGGCCGCTGCCGCGGCCGTCGCTCCGGCGGCCGCGGCGGCAAACTCCCCCGCCCCGGCTTCCGTGGCTCCCCTGGCTCCGGTGGCAGCCGGCACCACCGCCGACCGGCCGGTGCGTCCCGCGCTCACGACCGAGAAGTTCGACGGTCGGGAGGCGGAGATCGTCGAGGGACGGCGGATGAAGTCCGAGCCCAAGCCGCAGCGCAAGGCGCACAAGGTCGTGACAGTCGCCGCGGGCGTGATCCTGCTCGGCGGGTTCGGGCTGGCGTCGCTCGGCGTGCTCGACCTCGGCGACGCCGTTCCCGCCGGTTCGGTGCAGGAGGCCCGTGCCGGTGTCGGTGACGACGCCGAGCTCCAGGTCGAGGAGACCGGCAAGAGCAAGAACAAGGACAAGGCCCGCGGGGAGCGGGCCGAGGAGACGGCCGCGGAGGAGTCGTCCTCCTCGGACGCGGCCACGGGGTCGGCGGGCGGATCCGCGAGTGGGCGCACGGAGGGGAGTGCCGACTCGCGGGCCGCCTCGGCCGGATCGTCTGACGCCACGACAGATTCGGCGCGGGCGGACGAGGAGGACGACGTCGTCGTCGAGCGTCCCGCGAAGACCGACCGCAAGGCCACGGCCCGCCGCAGCGATGGCGCCGTGACCCCGACGAAGGCCACGACCCCCGAGGCAGCACCGGTCGACGCCGTCGCCGCCCCGTCGGCCGTCGAGGCGGCCCCCGCCGAGCAGGCGGCCCCCGCCCCGGCCGCAGAGGTCGAGGAAGACACCTCGACCGAGTCCGGTTCCGTCGAGTTCGGCGACGCTGGTGAGGAGTCTCCCCCCGCGCCGTAATTCCTCGAGGAACCTCCCCTGCGTCCGGCTGACTGTGGCCGGTAGGCCACCTATCGCCGGACGCAAGGAAGGGCCCCACCGCCGGCGCGGTGGGGCCCTTCGTCTTGTTGCTGTGCAGCTAGCTGACTACCTATCAGGCAGCGCCGCCGAGGAGGCCGCCGAGGAGGCCGCCGTTCTCGCCGCCGAGCACGCCACCCAGGAGGCCGCCGACCGGGTCGGAGCCCTCGGTGCCGCCCGTGAGGCCGCCCAGGATGTCGTTGACCGGGGCCAGCGGGTCCGCGCCCTCGGTGCCGCCGGTCACGCCGCCGAGCAGGCCGGTGACCGGGGCCAGCAGGCCACCGTTCTCCGTGCCGCCGGTGACGCCACCGAGCAGACCACCGACGATGCCGTTCTCACCGAGAACAGCGTCGAGCGGGCTCGCCGAACCGCCCGTGACACCGCCGAGCAGGCCACCGACGACGCCGTCCTCACCGAGAAGACCGTCGAGCGGGCTCGCCGAACCGCCCGTGACACCGCCGAGCAGGCCACCGACGACGCCGTCCTCACCGAGAACACCGTCGAGCGGGCTCGCCGAGCCACCGGTGACGCCACCGAGCAGGCCACCGAGCAGGTCACCCTCGCCGCCGGTCACGCCACCGAGCAGGCCACCGACCAGGCCCTCCGGCCCGAGGATCCCGCCGAGCAGGTCACCCTCGCCGCCGGTGACACCGCCGAGCAGGCCACCGACCAGGCCCTCCGGCCCGAGGATCCCGCCGAGCAGGTCACCCTCGCCGCCGAGGACGCCGCCGTTCAGCAGGCCACCGACCAGGCCCTCCGGCCCGAGGATCCCGCCGAGCAGGTCGCCGTTGCTGCCGAGGACGCCGCCGAGCAGGTCGTTGAGGGGCAGCGTGTCGAGCAGCTCGGTGCCGGGCAGGCCACCGAGGCCGCCGAGCAGGCCGTCGCTGGCCCCGGTCGCCCCGGTGACGACACCGAGGACCGGGTCGACGACGTCGGTGGTGGCGCCGACGACCTGGTTCACGAAGCCGAGCGTCGTGCCGGGCACGATCGGGTTCAGCGCGCTCAGCGACGTCGAGGAGAGCGAGTTGACCAGCGCGTTCACCGTGGCCAGCTCGGCCGTCGTGTTGGTGACCGCGTGCACCGCGTTCACCAGGGCGCCGACCTCGGCGAGGGTGTTGGCCGGGTTCACGGCGGTCCGGACCGCCGTCGCAACGGCGCCGATGGTGGCCAGCGGGCCAACGGTGGAGAGCAGACCGCCGGTGAGCGGGCTGAGGAGGCCGGCCTGCGTGTTGGTCACGGTCTGGTGCAGGTCGTTGACGGCGTCGAAGACGTCGGGGAGAGCCCCGGTGACGCCCAGCGCACCGGTGACGCCACCGACGATCCCGTCCACGCCGGGGACCGGCACGATGCCGCCGACGAGCCCAGTGACCGTCGGAACGAGCGCGGTGGCGATCCCCGCGGTGCCGAGAGCACCCTCGACCGCGCTGGTGATCTGGTCGACCGGCAGCTGGTTCGCAGCCGTGACGACCGACGTGACGGCCGCGTTCAGCGGGCCGGTGGCGAGCGTGGTGGTCGCGGCGTTGTAGACGCCCGTCACCGCGGTGTTGACCGCACCCAGGGGGCCGGTCGGAGAGGTCGCGGCAGTGATGCCGGACGCCAGCGAACCGACGGACTGCAGCGTGTCCTTCACGGTGTCGAAGACGTCGGTCACCTGACCAAGGGCCGACAGCTCGGTCAGCAGGGCCAGAGCCGGCACCGTGGCCGTCAGACCGGTCAGACCGATCGCGGTGTCCACGACACCGTCGACCGGCGCGAGAATGTCCTCAGGAAAAGCCATGGGTGGGTGCCTCCAGTTACGGCGGGGAAGGGGTCCCGCGCAGGTGTCAGATCTCTGTGTCGATCAGGTCGAGCGTGATGACCGAATCGCCCCGTAAATGCAGAGCAGACGTCGTTCTCACTGGCGACGCAGCGGTGGTTGGTGGGGCCGTTGCGTCCCTGAATCGAAAGTAGGGATGCGAGCGCAAGATCCAATCGGGGTCGGCACCTAACGGATCTTGCTGTCATTAGGGAGATGTGACGGCCTCACTAGGGCCGCGCAGTGACATTCCCAATTCGGGGCCGTGACGGTCCTCATCCACCCTGTCCGAAAGGAAAGGTGGACCTTTCCGCTATGAAATTCGCACGTGCCCTCGCGGGCACAGGAAAGGGCCCCGTCCAGGTGGGGGGAGTGGACGGGGCCCTTTCGGCCGCACGGGCGGCCCTGACCTCGGGGGCCGGCGGACCGGTCCCCGAGGGGTCTGACTCAGAGCAGGCCGAGGCCGCTCACGGTGTCGAGTACGCCGGAGGTCACCGGCAGCAGCTCCTCGACGGGCTCGGTCAGACCAGTGGACTGGGTGGTGAAGACGGGCTCGGCCAGCCCGAGGTTCGCCAGCGTGTTCTGGACAAAAGCCTGCGGGTGGTCGAGGTCGTGGAGCGGGACGATGGTGCTGACCGTCGTCTGAGTTTGCGTCAGAACGTCGCTGACCATCGTGTTCGTGCCGAGCAGCTTGCTGGTGAGGTCGTCACCGAGCTCGCCGACCGCGGCGGTCGCCGCAGCCCCGGTCCCGGCCACAGCGGTGGTCGCCTCGGCGCCGGCGATCTCGACGGTCTCCACGAGACCCGCGACGAGGGTCGACGTCGCGGTGAGGGTGCCGTCGACGATCCCCGCGATCTCCGGGGGCAGCGGCAGTTCGGGGAGCGGCATCGGCAGCGGCACGGGGCCACCCGGAACCGGCAGCGGCAGGTTCAGCTGCGGCAGCAGGTTCAGGACGTCGCCGAGCGCCGGGATCGGCAGCCCGGGCAGGCCCGGCAGCGGGTTCGGGTCGGGCGGCAGCGGGCCGGGGTTGGGGTTCGGCAGCTGGATCAGCCCGAGAACACCGTCGACGATGCCGAGAACTGACGTGGGGTCACCCACGACGTCGGTCACCGCCGGCACGTGGTCGACGAACTCCCCCGCCGAGGCGAAGGTGGTCTCGATCAGGGACTCGGCCGCCGCGGCGGTCGTCGCCACGAAGCCCCCGGCCGCGTTGAAGGTCGTCCCGATCACCTGCTGGAGCGGCGTGGTGTCCGGCAGCCCGGGCAGCCCCGGGGTCGGCAGACCCGGCAGCGCCAGGCCCGGGAGGATGTTCGCGACCACGTCCAGCGCTGCGGAGATGTCCGGCAGCGCCGGCGCGGCCGGGAGGCTGGGGAGGATCTCGCCCAGGGCCGGGACGATCTGCGTCAGCGTCGGAAGCACGGAGAGCAGGTCACCCAGCTCCGGCAGACCCGGCGCCCCCGGCGCCGGCAGGCCCGGCAGTGCCAGACCCGGCAGGATGTTGGCGACCACGTCCAGGGCCGCGGTGATGTCCGGCAGCGCCGGAAGGTCCGGGACGATCTCGCCGAGCGCCGGCAGGATCTCCGTCAGCGCGGGGACGATCTCGCCCAGCGCCGGCAGCACCGCGAACAGGTCACCGAGCTCGGGCAGGCCCGGGGTTCCCGGGTTCGGCTCGCCCGGCAGCACCGGCAGCGACGGCAGCGACGGCAGGGCGGGGAGGACCAGGCCCGGGAGGATGTTGGTGACGACGTCCAGGGCGGCGGTGATGTCGGGCAGGGCCGGGAGCGCCGGCAGCGCCGGGAGGCCAGGGACGATCTCACCCAGCGCGGGGATGATCTGAGTGACCGTCGGAAGCACGGAGAGCAGGTCACCCAGCTCGGGCAGGCCCGGGGCCCCCGGGGTCGGCAGGCCCGGCAGTCCGGGCAGACCCGGCAGGACCAGGCCCGGCAGGATGTTCGTGACCACGTCCAGGGCGGCGGTCATGTCCGGCAGTGCGGGCAGGTCCGGCACGATCTCACCCAGCGCGGGCAGCAGCTCGGGCAGGGCCGGGACGATCCCCGGCAGCGCCGGCAGGAGCTCGGTCAGCGCGGGGACGATCTCGCCCAGCGCCGGCAGCACCGCGACCAGTCCACCGAGGTCGGGCAGACCCGGGGTCCCCGGGTTCGGCTCGCCCGGCAGCACCGGCAGGCTCAGCCCCGGCAGGATGTTCGCGACCACACCCAGCACCGCGGTGACGTCCGGCAGCGCGGGGAGCTCGGTCAGGTTCGGGAGGACGTTGACGTCACCCACGAGGTCGGTCACCGTCACCGCGAGGTCGTTGAGGATCTCCGGCGAGATGTCCGGCAGCGCCGGGATGGCAGGGATAACGCCCGCCAGGTCCGGGATCGTGGGCAGGACGTCGTTGAGGTTCGGCAGGTCACCGAAGCCCCCGCTGAGCGGGTTCGCGATCGCGATGCCGGCCCGGAGGAATCCAGTGGCGTCACCCAGCATGGGCGTGCCGAGGCGGAGGGCGTCGGCGCCGGGCTCGTCGCCGAGGCCGAACTCGAACTCGTACTCCTCGTCCGCGTCACCGGCCCCGAGGCCGATGCGGAAGCCAGGAATCCCGTCGAAGATGGACATGCCGGTAGAACCTCCCCGTAGTGCGCGGTGGGTGTCGGTCACCGCGTCTGCACTTCACGATCACGGAGCGAAGCCCTTGTTCCATCGGGGATTTGGCGGGTGCGCCTCGTGATCACTAGGGGGACGTGAAGATCGCACTAGGGCCCCCGGTCCCCCTCGCAACGTCAGCGGGATCGAGCGCTATGACGCGCGCTTTCGCTGACGTTGCGGGGGTTTGTAAGCCCTGGCGGCGAGGACGGACTCGATCTGGTCGAGGAACGGATCCGGGTTCGTCCGGATCGCGAAGTTGGGGATCTGGATGACGGCGCGACCGTCCATCGAGGCGGCGTTCAGCTTGAGCATGTCCCGCGTCGTCATCGCGACGTCGAGGTGCTGGGCGCCATGGATCTCGACGACGAGAACGTCGCCCCAGTAGTTGTCGTAGCGGACGCGCCCCGACGGAAGTCGGGCCACCACCTGACGATCCGGTTTGGGAATCCCGCGGTCCCGGCACACCTTCGCGAACGCGCGTTCGTCGATCGACTCGATGCCGTCGCTGACGTCGATCAGCAAGCCCTTGAGCAGCTTGCGGCGCTTGTCGCGCTTGATGAGAGCGACGGCGTCGACGAGCTGCGGCACCGCGACGAGACCCTGCTGCACGGAGGCGATGACGAACAGCGCCGCCTCGTTGTCGGTACGCGCCCACAGCGCACCGTGGACCGCGGCGGTCGCCGGCGCCGTGCGCGGGAGGCCGCCGCGTACGACGTCCACCTCACGGAAGCGCCGCGTCTCGTGCACGCGGACGCCTTTGCAGCGGCGGTACCAGGCGCCCTGAGGGACCGCGATGTGAATCTCCGCCGAGCTGATCGTCCGCAGGCCGGCGAAGATCAGTGCGCTGACGCCGTCGACCACAGCCGTCGGCCCGACCTCCAGGACGGCCCGCCAGTAGGGAGTCGCGTCGCCGGCGTCCCCGACCTGGATGCACTGACAGCCGCGCCGTCGCCATCGCCGGGCGACGATCTCCGCGCGCACCTCGCTGCGCGTCACGCCGAGGGCATAGAGCTGCCGACGCCCGATGAGATTTCCCTGCCGGCTCGCGACCGCCTCGATGGCAGCCCGTCGGGCGATCCGGTCCGCGCGGGTGTGGGACATGGCCCCGCATCGTGGGGGATCTTCCTGTGTCCGCCACTCCCCCTGTGGACAAGTCTCGCAACCCTCACAACGTCAGCGGGATCGAGCGCTATGAGGCGCGATCCCGCTGACGTTGCGGGGGTGGAAACGCCGACGGCCCCACCCTCGCGAGGAGGGTGGGGCCGCCGGAGGTGTTGCTGGACTACAGGATCGTGTCCGTCACCGTCGCGGTGATGTTGTCCACGGTCGCGGTGACGTCGTCGAGCAGGTCGACGTCGCCGACGACGTTGTTCAGGACGCCCTGGTCGCCGGTGAGCGCGTCGACCGTCGTGTTCAGCAGGCCGTTGTCGCCGGTGAGGACGTTGTTCTCCCCACCGAGGATGCCGCCCACGACGCTGTTGTCGCCGCCGAGGACGTTGCCGAGGGCACCGTCCCCACCGAGGACCTCGCTGACGAGGCTGGTGTCCCCGACCACGTTGTTCAGCAGGCCGTCCTCGCTGTTGAGGATGCCGCCGACGACGCTGTTCTCACCGCCGAGGACGTTGCCGAGGGCACCGTCCCCACCGAGGACACCGTTCAGCACACCGTCGTCACCGGTGAGGACGCCACCGACGAGGTTGTCGCCACCGAGGACACCGTTCAGGACGCCGTCGTCACCGGTGAGGATCCCGCCGACACCGCCGGTGCCGAGGAGGCCACCGTCGCCGCCGAGCAGGCCGTTGGCGATGCCGTTCTCCCCGACGACCGCGTCGACGACGCCGCCGTTGAGGATGCCGCCCTGGTTCGGGAGGAGGCCGTTGAGCAGGCCGCCGTTCCCGCCGTTGCCACCCAGGAGGTTGTTGAGCAGGCCACCGTTGCCGGACAGCAGGCCGCCGTTCCCGGAGAGCAGGCCACCGTTGCCGGCGAGCAGGCCGTTGTCGCCGGTGAGGAGGCCGGTCGTCGCGGTGAGCACCGGAGCGATCGTGCCGGTGAGGGCGCTGACCGGGCCGGCGTTGACGTCGAGCAGGTCCGAGACCGCGCCCGTGTTGCTGAGGACGTCGGTGATCGCACCGCTGTTGCCGGTCAGGATCTCGCTGAGCGCGTTGCCCTGCAGCAGGTTCGGCAGCAGGTCACCGCTGAGCAGGTCGCCCACCGTGGTGGTCGGGTTCAGCGTGGTCAGCGCCGCGCTGATCGCCGGCAGGATCGCCGCGACCGGGATGACGTTCCCGTTGAGGATGTCGCCGATCGCGGTGCCGTTCAGCAGGTCGCTGACACCGGCGTCCAGGTCGAGCAGGTCCGTCGCGCCGTCGAGCAGCGACCCGTTGAGCAGGTCCTCGACCAGCACGGTCGGGTTGAGCGCCTGAAGCGTCGTGGTGACGTTGCTCAGCAGGTCACCGGTGAGCAGGCCACCGTCGACCAGGTCGCTGAGCAGGTCACCGCCGAGCAGGTCGCCGACCGTGGTGAGCGGAGCGACGTTGGCCAGGATCGGGCCGAGGAAGTTGCCCGACAGCAGATCGCCCGAGAGCACGTCGCCCAGGAGGTTGTCCGAGAGCAGGTTGCCCACGGTCGTCTCCGGGTTGAGGACGCCCAGCGCGGTGCTGACGGCCGGGAGCACCGTCGAGACGATCGGCATCACGTTCGCGACCACCGGCAGGTTGTTGCCGGAGAGCACGTTCTCGAGCAGGTCGCCGGTGAGGAGCTCCGACACCGTCGTGGTCACGTCGAGGTCGCCCAGGGCGGCCGTGATCGAGTCGATCGTGTTGCCGGACAGCAGGTCGCCCAGGGTGTTGCCCGAGAGCAGCTCGCCGAGCATGTTGCCGGTGAGCAGGTCGCCGACCGTGGTGGTCGGGTCGATGCTCGCCAGCGTCCCGGTCAGCGCACCGAGGACGAGGCCGTTGTTCGACAGCACGTCGCCGAGGCCGGCGAAGACGCCGTTGTCCGACAGCACGGGGCCGAGGACGTTGTTCAGGATCTCCGGCGAGAGCGTGCCACCGACGACCGCGTCGACCAGGTCCGTGAGGATCTCCGGCGCGATCGTGTTGCCGACGATGCCGTTGAGCAGAGCCGGCACCACGGTCACCGGCGCCGCGAGGGCGCCGATGTTGAGCAGGTCGGTCAGGATCTCCGGCGTGATGTCGCCGGTGGTGAGGCCACCGACGAGGTCGGTCAGGACATCCGTGTCGAACAGGCCCGCGGTGACGCCGTTGAGCAGCCCGGTGACGAGCGTCGGCGAGATCGTGTTGCCGACGATGCCGTTGAGCAGGGTCGTCACGACCTCCGGCGAGACGGCGCCGGTGGTGACGTCGCCGATCAGGTCCGTCAGGATCGACGGGGCGATCGCGTTGCCGACGATGCCGCTCAGGAGCGTCGTCACGATCTCGGGCGAGATCACGTTGCCGGTGATGCCGCCGACCACGTCGGTCAGGATGTCCGGCGCGATGTTGCCGGTGGCCAGGTCGACCAGGTCGGTCAGCAGCTCGGCCCCGACCGCACCGGTGGTGATGCTGCCGATCAGGTCGGTCAGGATCGCCGGCGAGATGTCGCCGGTGGCGAGGCCACCGATGAGCGTCGGGACGATCGTCACGGCCGGCGCGATGGCCGCCGTGACGCCCTGGACGTTGATCCCTGACAGAACGTCAGTGATGTCGCCCGAGGTGATGTCGCCGATGATGTCGCCGCCCAGGATCCCGTTCAGCAGGTCGTTGTCGCCGCCGAGGACGCCGTTGACCACGGCCGGGAGCAGGTTGACGCCGATGTCGCCGGCGGCGATCCCGCCGACGAGGTCGTTCAGCAGGCCCACGCCGATGTCGCCGCCGGAGACGCCGTTGAGCAGGGCCGGGACGATGGCGAGGTCGCCGGTGAGCAGGCCGGTCACGATCTGCGGGTTCAGGACGCCGTTGGCGACGCCGTTGAACAGACCGCTCAGGATCGCGTTGTCGCCGTTGGCGACGCCGACCAGCAGGCCGTTGAGCAGGCCCAGGTCTCCGGTCGTGATGCCGCTGAGCAGCGCCGGCACGACGTTGACGCCACCGCCGAGCACGTCGTTCAACGCACCCACACCGATGCCGTTGAGCAGCGTCGGGCTGATGCCGTTGAGCAGCTGCGGAATCAGGTTGACGCCCAGGTCGCCGGTGGTGATGCCCTGCAGCAGACCCGCGGTGATGCCGCTGAGGACGGCGGTGTCACCGGTGATGAGGTCCGACAGGACGTCGCCGGTGAACACGCCGGAGGTGATGCCGCTGAGGACACCGTTGAGCAGCGCCGGCGAGACGACGTTGCCCGAGAGCAGACCGGTCAGGATGTCGGTGTCGATCATCCCGGCGGTGATGCCGTTCAGCAGCGTCGGGATGATGACCGGGCTGAGCGCACCGTTGGCGACGTCGCCGACGAGGTTGCTCAGCAGGTCGACGCCGATGTCGCCGACGCCCACACCCGCGAGCAGGCCGGACAGCAGCGCGGTGTCGCCGGTGATCAGGTTCGACAGGACGTCGTTGTCGCCACCGAGCAGACCGCTCAGCAGGTCGACGCCGATGTCGCCGGTGCCGACGCCCGCGAGGACGCCGGTGAGGATCTCCGGGCTCAGGATGCCGTTGGCGACGCCGTTCAGCGCGCCGTTCAGGACCGGCGCGGTGACGCCGTTCGCAGCGGCCAGGCCGACGCCGTTGAGCAGGCCGGACAGGACGCTGATGTCGCCGATCCCGCCGACGCCCTCGCCGAGGAGGCCGTTGAGGACGCCACCGTCGAGGCCGTTGAGGATGCCGCCGACCACGTCCGCGTCGACGTCCGCGCCACCGAGGAGACCGGTGAGCGCACCGTTGAGCAGCGGGGCGAAGACGTTCGGGCTGACCTCGTTGAGCAGGCCGACGTCGAGACCGTTCAGCAGCGGCGCGACGACGTTGGTGCCGTTCAGGGTGCCGTTCAGGGTGCCGCTGAGCAGACCCGAGAGAACAGCGTTGCCGTTGAGCAGGCCGGCGCCGTTGAGCACGCCGCCCAGGTCGAGGCCCGTCCCGCCGGAGCTGAGGACGTTGCCGAGGACGCCGTCGAGCGCGACGCCGCCGATGAGCGAGTTGTTGTCGTTCCCCGGACCGTTGGCGGTGTCGCCGATGCCGAGGGCGCCGAGGCCGTCCATGCCGCCGCCGCTCACGGAACCACCGGGGCTGAGCAGGTTCCCGATGTTCAGGACGTTGCCGAGGATGTCGCCGCCGAGGACGCCGGTGAGGCCACCGGTGTTGCCCGTGCCGACGGTGTTGAGCAGGCCGCCGGCCAGCAGGCCGTTGAGCGCGCCGTTGAGGAGGCCACCGTCGATCAGGTCGGTGAGCAGGCCACCGTTGACGACGCCGCCGTTCAGCAGGCCGCCGTTGACGAGGCCACCGTTGAGCAGACCGAGGTTGCCGAGGATGTTCTGGTCCCCGCCGGGGCTCAGGATCCCGGAGAGCAGGTCCCCACCCGGGCTGAGGATGCCGGAGAGCAGGTCGCCACCGATCAGGTCGCCACCGATGAGGTCGCCACCGATGAGGCCACCGTTGTTCACGGTGTTGCCGTCGCCGTTGACGATGGTCCCGGTGTTGCCGTTCTGGTCGCCGTTGTTGATGACGTTCCCGTCACCGGTGTTCACGACGCCGCTGTTGTTCGGGGCGTTGACGTTGCCGTCACCCTGCTGCACCGCACCGTCGCCGGTGTTGGTGATGTCGCCGGCGGTGTAGGTGTAGTTGTTGATGATGTTGATGATCTGACCGACCGCGTCGTCCGGGTCGAGGTCCACGCCGCCGACCTGGCCACCGGGCGGCAGGATCGTGACGCCCTTGACCTCCTGAATGCACGGGTTGTCCGCGAGCGCGAGACGCGCCTGCTGGACCTCAGCGCCGCAGCGGGCCGAGAAGCCGGCAGCCGTCAGCGCGGCCTCCGGGTTCCGACTGAAGGCGGTGCGCGCGTCGTTGTCGCGCAGCAGATCCATGATCCATTCGAGCAACGAAGGTGTTGCCATGCCGGCTCCCCCACCAATTTGTCAGCGTGACCGATCCACACCGGACCGGTTCTTCTGATCACGTTAGAAATTCACTGGAGCCGTCCATCGGGCCTGTTCCCCAATGCTCGGCTTGGACCTTAGGGGCTCTCACGACACCCCCCAATCGGCGATTAGGGGGTTCGCGGGTGACAGGCCACCATCGGCGATAACCCTTGTCAAGAACGCGCAAAGCCGCTGGTCGGAGGCCTGTCGGCAATATGGGGTCGGCAAATCGGACGAAGCCGGGAACTAACCGCCCAAAGGCAAGTTCCCCCGTTCGGGTGACTCTCGGTAACGAGCTTTCCGTCCGGTCAGGGTGCCAATTCGGCGCCCTCCGGGAAACAAACGGACATTCCGCCACAATTGGCCGCAACGGCTCAGGCCGGCGCTTTCAGCAGCGATCCCGGCGGTGTGCGAATACGCACGGTCTCCATTCAGCAAACCCCGACAGGCAACCAAACGGGCCGTGGTCCCCTCTAAGGGGTAGCAGGGGGACAGCTGGGGGGGCTGACAAGTGGGTTACCGACTGGGCGTGGACCTGGGAACGTCATATACGGCCGCGACGATCGCGCGGGACGGTGGAGCCGGCGGCTCCTCCCTCGGCGCTGACTCCGCGGTGGTGCCGTCCGTGGTCTACATCGGCACGGACGGAGCCCGTCTTTACGGCCACGCCGTGGCGGATGTCGCCGCCGCGGAGTCCGAGCGTGTCCTGCGCGGGTTCGTGCGCCGGATCGGCGACGAGACGCCGATGATCCCGGCCGTCGGGGCGGCCTCCGCCGCGCACCGCGTCGCCGCGGACCTCGTCGCATGGGTCGTCGACCAGGCGAGCGTGCAGGAGGGCCGTGCGCCCGACGCCGTCGCCGTGACGCACCCCGCCACCTGGGGCCCGCACAAGCGTGAGCTCTTCGCCGCCGCCCTCGCCGAGGCCGGCGTCGCGAACGCGACCCTCGTCGCCGAGCCCGTCGCCGCCGCCGCGCTGGGTGCGCAGGACGCGGCCTACGCGCCCGGCACGAAGCTCGCGATCTACGACCTCGGCGGCCGCACGTTCGACGCCGCGGTCGTCCAGCTCGACGAGGCGGGGCAGACCTGGTCCGTCCTCGGCCGGCCCGCCGAGCTCGCCGACTTCGGCGGCGCGGACTTCGACGACCTCGTCCTCGCGCACGTCGTCTCGGGCCTGACGCCGGATCAGCAGACCGCCTTCGCCGCCCTCGACGCCGAGGACGCCGAGACCGGCGCCGCCCTGTCCACCCTGCGCGCCTCGTGCGTCGCGGCCAAGGAGAAGCTGTCCACCGAAACCGCCGTGACCGTGAAGGTCGCCCTGCCCGGCATCGCCGGCTCGGTGCGCCTGACCCGGTCCGAGCTCGAAGGCCTGATCGCCGGCCCGCTCGAGGCGACCGTCGACGTCCTCGACTCCGTGCTGGAGAATGCCGGCGTCGCGGCGGCGGACCTCGCCGCCGTCCTGACGATCGGCGGCTCGGCCCGGATCCCGCTCGTGACCCAGCTGGTCTCGCGTCAGTTCCAGCGCCCGGTGGTCCGCGCCGGTGGGGCCACCCCCGCCACCCCCGCCACCGCGGTCGCCGCGGGTGCGGTCCTCGCGCTCGGTGAGGCCTCGCCCGCCGCCCCGGCGCCGGTGCTCGCCGCCGCGAAGCAGGTCGTGAAGACCGCTGCTCGCAAGCCCAAGGCTGCCGCTCAGGCGGTCGCGGCTGCCCCGGAGGCACCGGTCGCCGAGGCCCCCGCGGCCCCGGCGATCCCGCTCCCGACGCCGACCGGCCCGAGCAGCAAGCCGATCCGTCCCCGCCGGGGTGCCCGTCGCCCCGAGGTGGTCGGGCTCGAGGGGATCGCGGTCGCGACGCCCGTCGCTCCGCGTCCGGCGGCGCCGTCCGAGGCCCCGGCGGCGATGGTCGCCGAGGTCCCGCGTGCGGTGATCCCGGCCCGCGCGGTCCGGTCGGTCGAGGCGCTCCTCGTCGAGGACGCCCCCGCCCCGGTCCGCAGCGCGGAGACCCTGCCCCCGCCGCGCCCGGCGCTCGAGGACCAGCTCTTCTCCGCGGTCGACGACGTCGAGCTCGAGGCCCTGCAGGCCGGCTGGACCTGGCGCTCGCTCGTCAGCGTCCGCCGTTCGCTGGCGCTCACGGCCCTGACGGCGGCGATCTTCGTCGGCGCGACGGCGTGGAACCCCGCGACCCCGGCCATCACCGACCAGCCGGTGAAGGACATGAAGGTCGCTTCGGCCCCGCGCGCGGCGAAGTAGTTCGGCGGCCGGCTCCTAAGCCGAGACGCGGTCCGGCGGCAGTAGTGCCCGCCGGAGGTGCCAGGCCGCCGCGAGGACCAGGACGGTCGCGAGCAGCGCCGCCGACGCCCGGGTGACCGCGTAGTACGCGATCGTCCGCAGGTCGCCGGAGCTGACCGCGCCGTGCAGGCCGAGCAGCCCGCCGACGGTGGCGGCGCTGGCGATGACGAGCGTCCAGGACTGGCCGGGACCGCGCCACGCGCGCAGCAGCACCGCGCCGACGACGGCGAGCCCGAGCACACTGCCGCCGTACTGCAGCCAGGAGTAGCCGGCGTGCCCGGCGTAGGTCTCGTTCAGGGCCGGGACCAGCGAGGTGCCCCACCGGTCGACGTGGGTGAACGAGTCGAGCAGCACGTGCAGCGCAGAGCCGAGCAGCAGCGCGACGACGACGAGGCCGAGCTCCCGGACGTCCCGGAGCCGGTTGCCCAGCCCCATCCGGACCCCGGCCGCGCGGGCCCGCACGGCCGCCGGCGCCCCCGCGAGGACGGGCGCCGCGAGCAGCCCGTGCCAGAGCGCCCAGCCGGCGAGACCCATCGCGAGGTCCTGGCCGACCAGTCCGCTCCAGGAGTGGGTGATCTCCGTCGGCCGGTGCGCGAGGTGGACCGGCAGGTCCGGCACCATCGACCCGATCACGAGCGCCGACGCCGGCAGTGGCGTCCGCGTCAGCGGCAGCACGACGGCCACGTGGCTGACCGTGAACGGCACTGCGCACTCCCTCCCGAGGCCGGGCTGATCCCGGCCGTTCGAGGTAAGCACGCGATTCCGGCGTGATCGCCCAAATCAGGGCGCACAGATCGCAAAGGTGGGGCCACAACGTCAGCGGGCGGACGAATAGGGCCGTCGCCTCCCAGAGCTCCTGACGCCTCATCAGAACCATCGGTCAGCATTCGGCCATTCCGGTGATTTCTGGTCACAGACCGTCGGATGCCTCAGGGCTCACCACAAGCGTCGGAATCCGGACATACCCGGACAGAACCGCGCAGGGGAGCCAGTCACACCCGCCTCGCTGATCAACTAGCGTCCCGCGCCACCCGGGCAAAGCGGACATCGCAGCCCCGAGCCCCCGAGGGAGGCCCCGTGTCACCGACGCGCACCGCGTTCGCCGCTCTCGTGGCCGCGGCGACCCTGACCCTGGCCGGCGCCGCGACCGCAGCGGCCCACCCGTACACCGACGACCCCGAGGTCGTGGTCGGTCCCTACAACCCGCCCATCGGCGGCATCGTGTGGGTCGACCTGTTCGGCTTCGCCCCCTCCGAGACCGTCGAACTGGAACTGCACTCGGACCCGGTCCCGCTCGGCTCGCTCAAGACCGACGAGGACGGCGAGGCCAGCAAGCGCGTGCAGCTGCCGTGGTCGGCGCACTGCCTGCACGAGATCGTCGCGACGGGCCTGACGTCGGGATTCGTCGCGTCCACGCAGATCGTCATCGGTGGCCGGGACGGCTGCAGCTCGAACCCGGGCGGCAACCTCGGCTCCGGCAACTCGGGCAGCGGGAACATCGGCGAGGGCAACACCGGCAACGGGAACATCGGCGAGGGCAACACCGGCGAGGGCAACACCGGCGAGGGCAACCTCGGTGAGGACAACACCGGCAGCGGCAACGTCGGCGAGGGTCACACCGGATGGGGCAACGTCGCCCACAGCGCGACGCTGACCCAGGACGCCCCCGGCCAGGTCGCCGCGGCCCTGCTGCTCGGCCTGACCGTCACCGGCGGGGTCGGCTTCCTGTGCACGCGAGGACGCCGCAACACCTGACGTCCCGACAGATTCGGCGCGACCGACAAAAGAGGGTTAGTCCGTTTCGGTGATCTTTCGATCACGGGTTGTGCTTCCGAACTGGCTGGACAACCCGGACATCCCGTGACGAAACGGTTTATCTCGTCGGGCCCGGAAGAGCGTGAGGAAACGCGCGCGTACTCCGGCCCTCACTAACGTCCGCCGCACGGGGGCCCAAGGCGGACAACGCGGGCCCATTGCGAAGGGGCATTCCGCCATGCGCACGACCACACGCGCCGTTCTCGCCGGAGTGTGCAGCGCCACCGCGCTCGCGATCCCGGCTGCGGCCCCGGCGACGGCTGCGCCGTACACGCCGGACCCGCTGCTGCAGATCAATCTGTTCAACCCGATCCTCGGCGGCTCCATCACGGTCACGGTCCTGAACTTCGCGACCGGTGAGCTCATCGACATCACCCTGAACGGCATGGACCTGCCGCTCGGCACCCTCCAGGCGAAGTCGGACGGCACGGCGACCGGCGTCGTCATGCTGCCGAAGAACGTCCTGTGCGAGCAGACGCTCACGGCCACGGGACGTGAGTCGGGCTCGGTGGCGACGTCGAGCATGCTCATCGGTGGCCTCAACCTGTGCGGGGCGCAGACCGCCACCGAGCGGACGCTCGAGCCGACGCTGCTCGCCGCCCCGTCGACGGGGTCGGGCACGTCCTCCCCCGCCGTCGCGACCGCCGCGGCCGCCGGCCTGGCCGTCGTCGCGGGTGCGGGCTTCCTCGCCCGCCGACGCAAGTCGTACCGCTACTGAGCCCCGCGGCCTGACCCGCCGTCAGGCCCGCGGCGGCTGCCGCTACAGCCACCCCCTCCGTCGGGACGATCTCTCGGCGGAGGGGGCGCCCGCGCGTCCGCCCCCAGCCCCGAAACGTGAACCCCTTTCCTTGGAGATGACATCTCCAAGGAAAACGGCGAATCCGAGTGGAGATGTCATCTCCAGTGCAGGCGGGGACTCAGCAGGGGGTGTCGCGGACGTCCAGGGCGAGGTCGCGGACCAGGGGCTGGCGGAAGACGATGGGCTCCCCCGCGCGGTGGGGTTCGTCGATGTTCAGGACGACCGTGCGCGGCTTCCCGCGGGGCAGCTCGACGTCGACGATGAAGACCGGGTGGCCGCGCTCCTTGCCGGCGGAGACGCCGGCGGGCTTGCCGTCGAGCGTCGCCGAGGTGAGCACCGCACCCGAGGTCGCGGCGTAGAAGATCGTCACCCGGTGGTCACCGGGCTTGATCGGGTAGCCCGGGTCGTCCGAACGCGACGTCACGTAGGGCGAGAGCCCGTCCGGGGCGGTGTTGGTGAGGCGGACGGTCGCGGTGACCGGACGGTCCTCCCCACAGGCGCCGCGCTGCCAGGTGAGCGCGCGGTCGAGGTAGTAGTCGAGCTTGTTGCCGCCCTCGTTGATGATCGTCAGCCCGACGTAGGGCGCGTTCGTCACGGGGACGGCGCCGGAGAGCTCGGTCTTCTCGATGAGCGTCTGCAGGTCCTTGTTCGCGCTCCACACGAGCAGCCGGCGCTCGTCCGCGGCGCGGGCGAGGGCACGCGCGAGCTCGACGGGGTCGTCGACCGACCCGATCACCTTGTCGGCCGCGGCGGCCGCGATCTCGATCAGGAACCGCTTGCGCGCGGCGTTGTCGTCGGCGAAGCGGTTGTAGGCCGTGCTCTGGGTCAGCTCGACGACGTTGGCGGCGCTCAGTTGCGTCCCGTCGCGCAGCTTCGCCGGCCCGGTGACGGCGAGCAGGTAGCTGAGCACCTCGGGGTCGACGGCAATCGCGCCGTCCACGCGCTGGCCGGAGTGCTGGCGCCACATGTCGGCCCAGATCGCCGCGGCGTAAGGGAAGTGCGGCGACAGGTTGCTGTTGAGGAACAGCGTCTTCGTGGCCGCGTTGCGGTAGAGCTCCTCGTACTCGGAGTCGAACCGAACCTTGGCGGTGACGCCCCTCAGCTCGTCGTCGTTGTGGAACCCGACGAAGTCGATCTTCCCCTTCGACGCCTTGACGATCGCGAACGCGCCGGGCAGGCCGCCGGTCCCCCGGGCCTCGGCGTTGTTCTGGAAGCCGAGGAAGTACGTCTGCGGCTTGGTGGACCCGAGCATCGGCGGCAGCAGCTGCGCAGCCTGCTGCGAAGCTTCAGCCATATGGGCCAACGGGCGCAGCTCGTCGAGGAGGTCGACGCGGGCGTCGTCGACGGCCGGCAGGTACGTCGAGGCGGGAAGCCGCTCGGTTCGCGCGATCGCGCGGTCGATGGAGGCCGCCGCGGAGTCAAGGGCCGGGGTGATGCGCTGCAGGGCTGCGATGTCGATGCGGCCGTCCGCTCCGCGGAGCGCGGACGGGTCGATCGTCGTGCCCGCCTCGACCAGTTCCGGCAGCGCGTTGCGGCCGAGTTCGTTCGCGACGCCGGTGATGCCGCGCGCCGTCTCGAACGGGTCGCCGAGGACCGGGATGCGACTGATCACCGCCCACGCGGGACCACTCGTCAACTTGTGGGAACGCGTAGCCTGACGTGCAATCAGATCAGCGGACGCGGTGGCGGACGGGATGTCGGCCGCGAGCAGTTGCGCGCGCAGTTGCGGGGCGCCGGCGCGGACCTTGTTCAGCTCGCTGCGCGCCATCATCGCGGTGACGCCGAGCCACACGACGCCGAGGACGCCGAGGACCACGGCGCCGACCACAGCCAGCTGCAACGCGCGCCAGCGACGCGGGTGTCGTCGCCGCAATCGGCGTGCCGATCTCCGCACCTTCCGACCCCCGTGCCTCACCCGTGCATCCGTTGCTCAGCTATTCGATCTTGCCCTACGGTCCAGCACCAACAGATCCGGCGCACCACGCGCCCGTGGTGCGCCTACAAGGGGGCACACATGAACTGGACGAAGAGCGTCTGCGCAATCGCGACCGCCACGGCCATCGGCCTGGGGACGGTGGGTGCCGCGCCCGCGGAGGCAGTACCCGCCCCCTACACACCCCAGCCGACGGTGACCGTCTCCAAGCCCAACCCCGGGCGGGGGGCCACCATCACGCTCAAGGCGACCAAGTTCAAGGCACGCGAGCAGATCGTCGTCAAGCTCCGTCAGGGCAAGCAGCGGGACACGCTCAAGTCGTTCAAGGCGAACGGCAAGGGCGGCTTCTCCAGCAAGGTCACGATCCCGCGCAAGTACAAGTGCGGTGCCACCCTCGTCGTGCGGGGGAAGTCCTCGAAGCTGACCGTCCTGACCGACCTGTTCATCGGCAAGAAGAAGGCCTGCCGCTGATCCACCGGCCGACAAATCCACCCACGAACGACCAAGTCCGGGCCCCCACGGGGCCCGGACTTCTTCGTAGCGCGATTACGCCGATCGGGTGAACTTGACGACCCGTCAGGGCGTGTCGTTGGACGCGGTCGCCTTCGGCTTCTTCGGCTTCGCGGCCTTGGCCGGCTTGTCGTCCGGGGCGGTCGACGTGCCGAGGGAGTCGCTCGTCGACGTCGGGGCGGCCGGCGGGACGGTCGGACTCTCGGCCCGGAGCCAGAAGCCACCGCCCACGAGAACCGCCGCCGCGACGACCGTGGCGGCCGCGGCGCGGGGCCAGGTGAGCAGGCGCCGGCGCGGGGCCGGAACGATCGGGACGGTCTCGTCCGGCATCGTCTCGGGCGTCCGCGGGGTCGGGACCTTCTGCGGCGCCGGGGCGTCGTCGAGCGACGGGCTCGGAGCGGCCGGGATCAGGGGCGGGGTCGCGGGCGGGCCACCGGCCGCCACCGCGGCCGCCGGGACCGCAGCCGCCGCGACGGGCGTGTCCTCGGACCCACCGCTACGGGCGGCCGGAATCGAGGCCGCCGCGGTCCGGGAGTCGAAGAAGGCCCGAGCCTGCGCGACCGCGAGGTCGGAGCCGCGCCGCGGAGCCGGAGCGGTGACGGCCATCGGAGCCGCGAGCGAGAGCACGGCGCCGGCGGCGACCATCGCCTTGGGGTCGACCGCGCGCAGGATCGTGATGCCCTCGGGCAGGTCGTCGGCGAGCATCTCCGTCACGAGCGGGATCTGCACCGAACCGCCGGTGAGCAGGACTGCCGTCAGGTTCTCGACGCCGTAGCCGGCGGAGGCGATGGCGTCGACGAAGAAGGCGACGGACTGGCCGATCTTGTCGGCGATGAGGCTGTCGAAGGTCTCGCGCTCGAGGGGGACGGTGACGGTCTCGCCGTCGAACAGCACCGAGACCGAGGCGGTCGGCTGAGTACTCAGCGTCTCCTTGGCGGCGACGCTCGCCGCGCGCAGTTGGGCGAGTGCGCGCAGGACCTCGGGCGTGACGTCGGAGCCGTCGAGGCCGGCCCAGGACTCCGCGTCAACGGCGTCGAGCACGCGCTTGAGGACGGCGTCGTCGAAGTCGATGCCGCCGAGCCCGTCGAGGCCGGCGGCGGCGCCGACGCGGGTGAAGCGGCCGTCGTCGGAGGTCGTGAGGATGGCGACGTCGAGCGTGCCGCCGCCGAGGTCGTAGACCGCGAGCGTCGCGGGGTGCGCGATGAGGCCGGTGCCGGCGTAGCCCACGGCGACGGCCTCGGGCTCGGTGATCAGGGTGACCGGCGGCAGGTTCTGCGCGGCGAGCGCGCCGAGCAGGAGGTCGATCTTGCGGCGGGTCCAGGACGCCGGGTGGGTCACGGCGATCTCGGCCGGCCGCTCGCCCTCGCGGGCGGTGGCGACGGCGACGACCCAGGCGATGATCGCGGCGGCGAGGTCGTGGGCGTAGCACTCGACGCGGTCGGCGGCGGTGGCGCCGAGGACAAGCGGAACCTCGTCACCGATGCGGCGCTTGAAGTGGCGGGCGATGCGCTCGGGCGCGTCCGGGGCGCGGTCCTCGGCGGCCTCGCCGAACAGGACCTTGCCGTCGGGGCCGAGGAAGACGACCGACGGCACGGCGGCCGACCGTGACCCCAGCACCAACGGCTCCGGGCGTCCCCCCGCGCGGAGCACGGCGGCAGCCGTGAAGGTCGTGCCCAGGTCAATGCCGAGCCGGTACGTCATCGTTCCCCCCTGAAGACGCGGCCCCCGCCGCATCTTCCGTCCGGTTCTCGCCCCGAGAGGCAAACCGGTCCCCGCAGCAGACGATAGGTCTGCGTGAGCGGTGAGACGAGGTGCTACCTCCGTCCGTTCCCCTCCGCTGTATGTCCGTTTGATCTTGGGCCGTTCGGGTGACGCCGAAATGGCCCGTTCCGGCCGGATCGATCAGGGTTGGTCCTGCGCGCACATCGGGCGGATTTCGCGTTCGAGGCACACCGTCGTAGGGGAGCGACCGTGGCAGACATACCACGCACTGTCGTCACATCTGTCACATCAACACCAGCGGCGCTAGCCTGCAACAGCTTGGCCGGTCTCCGAGCCGGCCGCCGCGGACGACGGGGGATCCAGTGACCTTCCAGGACTACGTGCGGGTGCTCCGCGAACGCTGGCTGCTGGTGGTGTTCGGCCTCATCCTCGGCGTCACGGGCGCCGGCGCCCACGCCTTCCTCGCGACCGAGCAGTACTCGACGAGCGCGACGTTCTTCATCGCGACCACGGACCTGGGCGACGACGTCACCAAGGCCTACCAGGGCAGCTTGCTCTCGGAGCAGAAGATCAAGTCCTACACCGAGCTCGCGACCGGCCGCCGGATGGAGGAGCAGGTCGAGCAGCAACTCGGCGCTCCGCTCGGCAGCGCCAAGCTCGGCGCGAGCGCCCGCCCGGACACCGTCCTGCTCACCATCTCCGTCACCGACCCGTCGCCGCAGCGCGCGCAGCGCATCGCGCAGATCGCCTCGAGCGAGTTCGTCGCGCTGGTGAACGAGGTCGAGAAGCCCGTCGCCGGCGGCACGCCCGCCGTCACCGCGAAGATCGTGCAGACCCCGACGCTGCCCGAGGCGCCCGTCTCGCCGAAGCCCGCGCGTGACTTCGCGCTCGGCATCGTGCTCGGCGCGATGCTCGGTGTCGGCCTGGCCGTCCTGCGCCACACGCTCGACCGCTCGATGAAGACCACGGACGCGCTCTCGGCGCTGGTCGAAGCCCCGGTCATGGGCGCGACGTCGTTCGACCCGGACATCAAGACCAACCCGCTCGTCGTCTTCGACGCCCCGCAGTCGGGTCTCGCCGAGTCCTTCCGTCAGCTGCGGACGAACCTGCAGTACGTCGACCTCGACAACACCGCGAAGCTGATCGTGGTCACGAGCTCGCTGCCGTCGGAGGGCAAGACCACGACGAGTGCGAACCTCGCGATCGCACTGGCCCAGGGCGGCGCGCGGGTCGCTCTCGTCGAGGCGGACCTGCGCCGGCCCAAAGCCGCACACCTGCTCGGCCTGGACAACGCCGTCGGCCTGACCAACGTGCTGACCGGTCAGCTCCCGCTGGCCTCGGCGATCCAGCCGTGGGGCGACGGACTGTTCGACTTCCTCGGCAGCGGCCCGCTGCCGCCGAACCCGAGCGAGCTGCTGGCCTCGCGCCAGATGGGCGACGTGCTCGAGGAGCTCGGCCGCAACTACGACGTCGTGCTCTTCGACGCCCCGCCGACCCTGCCGGTCGCCGACGCGGCCGTGCTCACCGCGCAGTGCCACGGCGCGCTGTTCATCGCGCGCCACGGCAAGGTGACCCTCGACCAGGTCCGAGCCGCCGCCGACACCCTGCACCGGGTCTCGGCGAACGTCTTCGGCGTCATCCTCACGATGGCCCCGCGCTCGAAGGGCAAGGGCGGTTACTACTACGAGTACGGCTACTCCGCCTCTCCCGGCACCGTGGTGTCGAGTGGGCTGCAGTCGTCGATGAAGGTCCAGGCCGGGAAGCTCCGCACGCCCCGGACCCGCAAGGCGATCGAGGCCCAGCAGGCCGGCAACGTCTCCGAGGCCGAGACCTTGCTCCGCGCCGCCGGCGGCGCGATGACGTCGAACGGCGTCGTCGACTGGGTCGAGACTCCGGTCCCAGCCCCCGCCGAGACGCCGTTCGTCCCGGCATCGCGCAACGGGCAGCAGTCCGCCTCCGTAGCAACTCCGGACGAGGTCGTCGTCATCACCACCGGCAAGCGCCCCGACGCTTCCACTCGACCCACGGCCTAGTCGATGTCTGGTTCCACGCTCGGCATATCGCCGAGCGTCACATCGTCAGAGCGTCTGCCTAGACACCGGCGAGCCGAGTTCGCGCTCCTGGCTTCGCAGGGAGCGGCAGTAGCCAGCTTGAGCTTGTGCGCCGTCATCACGGCGCGAGTGCTTGGTCCCGAGGGCCGCGGTTTGGTCTCTGCGTCGATGGTGGTTGTAGCGATCGGCGCCTACTGCGGCTTGCTAGGTACGAACCAATACATCGTGCGAGCCGCCCGCGCCGGTCAGCCCTACGCAGGGGCGGGCACGGCAGTCCGCCTTGCGCTAATAGCGGCCTGTCTGCTTGCCGGCGCGGGAACAGTGGGGCTCTTAGGACACTCGGGGCTCGCAGATCTTGATGCCAGCGGACTCGTCGGTCTCGCTGGGATTGCTGCGCTCGCCGCGTGCACGCAGGTCGCCGCGGAGCATCACGCCGCGCGCCGCCAATCTGAGGGCCTGTTCTCGCGGCTCGCGATCGAACGAACGTTCTGGACTGCGATCCCGCCCCTGCTAACTGCGACAGTCGCAATCTGGACTCGTGACTGGCACGCCACTGTTGTAACTGCATGCGTGAGTCCTCTCCCGATCCTCGTCGCGGTGAGGACCATCGCGAATCGCCAACGCGAGACGGTCACCGCTGTAGTCGTCTGCCAGCGATTGCGTCGCGACGCATTGTTCCGGTCGACGTTGAAGACCTGGACGGCAGCGATGCTGCTGCTGCTTCTCTACAGAGCGGACCTGGTACTGCTTGGCATATTTTCGGACGCGGGCCAGGTGGGAATTTACTCAATAAGCCTGATGGCCGCCGAGTGCATATGGATGTATGCGAGCGCCAAGTCGGTCGTCCTCTTCCCTTCCCTCGTAGGACAGCCGTATGACGAGCGAAAGATGGCGCGGGCTGCCGCGAGGCGCGACTGTCTTGTCGTCACAGCGGCGCTAGCCCTCGGGGCCTGCGTGTTCGGCTACGCGGCCGTGAAAATTCTACTCGGCGTGGAATACGTCGATTCTTACCGAGCCATGCTTTGGCTCATCCCCGGCGTCCTCGCTTTCGTCGTTGTGAGACTGTGGGTCATGGAGGCTTCCGCATTCGGGGAAAGCCGGACCCCGTCGCTGGTCCTGATGATGGGCCTTGCCGTGGAAGGCATCCTCACAGCCTTTCTCGCATCGCGCTACGGCGCACAAGGCGCTGCGGCAGCTTGTTCGGCGACATATGTGGCACTCGCCGCCGTTGTCTGCGTCATCGAAAGGCGAGTCGATCGGAAGCGTTCTTATCTGAGTGGTGGTGACAAATGACAGCGAAAGAAGCCGGCACCGACACCGGACGGAATCTCGAGACAATGCCGCGAGTGGACATCTACGAGATGTCGATCGCTGACCTGACACAAACAGAGCTCGCCTTGCATCTGGCTCGGGCACGCGCGAGCGCCGCGGCTTCGTCCCCGCCCGAACCCGTCCTAGTCTTTGCAGCTCACGTCGGCGCTTTGCGCCACCGCAAGTCCGACGACTACGTAGCCGCGATGCGGAGCGCCGATGTGGTGTACGCCGACGGCGCCAGCATCGTGCTCTGCGCAAAGGCCGCGGGAGCGAAACACATCGAGCGCGCACCGACCACAGACCTAGGATGCGATCTTGTCCAGATCCTCGCCGAGGAACTCGGGCGTCCTGTCCGCGTCGGCCTCGTAGGGGGGCCACCGGGGTTGGCCGAAGCTGCGGGGACGCGCCTTGAGGAGTACGGCGCACAGGTCGTGACCGCGATCGACGGCTATCGAGAGGACCTTGAAGCGGCGGTGAGGGGCCTGAGCACAACGCGTTTGGACATTGTTTTTGTCGGCCTCGGCTCACCCCGGGAGCAGGTCTTTTGCGTTCAGCAGCGAGATGCCTTCCCTGGTGGAGCCCTCGTCGTCACGTGCGGCGGATGGTTCGGATTTCTGGCAGGCCAGGAAAGGCGAGCCCCGAAGCTCTTGCAGAACCTGCGGCTTGAGTGGGTGTTTCGGGTGGTTCAGAGTCCGCGGCGTCTTTGGAAGCGCTATTTGCTCGGAGCACTCGACACGGCCAGGACATTGATCGATCTTCGGTTTCATCAGTACGACCGCAGCGGGGCCTAACGTCAATCCTCGACGTGGGCTAAACGCCAAGAAACCACTGGCCCTGAAAGCGCTCAGATTCTGGCAATGCGAAAATTGGCCTCGGTCGGCGCCGACAACGGCCGGAAAGGAGAGTCGGAAGCGAATGGATCTCAAAGACGATCTGTCGAAGGCGACCGACAACTTTGGCCGCGTCGCCGTAATCTTGTTGCGACTCTCTCGGTCCCTGCCATCAGCACTGAGCGTTATCCCGGACACCCTTCTTCGCATACTCTGCGGATGCGACATTCCGAGGTCAGTGGCGATTGAGGCCGGCTTGCGACTCCCCCACGGGGGCCGGGGAGTTGTTGTGCATCCTGGCAGTCGAATCGGTCGGAACGTTACCATTTACCATGGCGTCACTCTGGGCGTGAGCGGTCCCAGTCAAGGCGCTCCAGAAATTGGCGACGGCGTGTACATAGGCACCGGAGCGTGCCTCCTCGGTGCCGTCGTGGTGGGCCCGTCTGCTCGGATTGGCGCGAACGCAGTTGTCTTAGGGAACGTGCCCGCCGACTCGACGGCAGTAGGAGTTCCTGCTCGAATTGTCTCGCCACCCAACCGTCCTCGCGCAGCCAACGCCACGTCCGCACCACTCCCGGACTCATCATGACGCGTCATGCACTCAAGCCGGCCGGGGTCTCTACGCATCACCACCAGCATGGGTCCGGACCAGCGGAGCACGGCAAGCTAGACCGGTCCGCCGACACCTCTGCGGACCGCATTTTGCGGTGGGGTCTAGTAATCACCGCACTGAGCGGGCTCTCGACGCTCAACTCCTTCAACCGACTACCGATGCCGCTCGCGATGGACGGAGTTCTCGGCGCAGTTCTTTTGGCATGCCTGCTGTCACCAAGCCGGCTTTCTCGCCCCCCCGTCGCTACTTTCTCACTCCTCACGTCGACCTACCTCATTCTCAAGACCTCCCTGTATGCACTGGAAGCTGACCCAGCGCCAGCTACGGAGTTCATACGGGCATACAAAGCTTACTTCTTTCTACTATTCCTCGCCTTCTTCGTCGGCCGGAGATGCTTCTCCAGGGAAGGCCTCGCGCGAACTGTCAAAATTCTCCTCGGCCTGACGCTGCTCAAATACATCGCAGTGGTGGCGGCAGGAGGCGATCGTCCCGGAATCTGGACTGAGAACAACTTCGAGCTTCTAACCCTCATCGGTCTAACATATATTGCTTTTCCCGCTCTTGGTCAGTACAGCGGTGCATGGGTCGCGGCCCTCAGTCTCATCACCATCCTCTCCGAGTCCCGTTCTGGCGTCGTCGAACTAGCGATTTTGCTTGTGGCCCTGTATCTAAAACCGCGATCCCCGCGTTTTCCGTTGTACCTGGGTGCCCTCGGTTGTGCGCTGTTCGCCGCGACCGAGATTTTCGCTCAGCGGGCCGGTCAGGGCGGATTGGCGAGCGTCGATCGCTTTCGATTCTTTCAGTTCTTCCAGCGGGAGACGTCCCACTGGGGCATCCAGGAGTGGCTTTTCGGGGCACCTCCCCTTACTCCCCTTTCCGATGCCAGTTGTAAGGCGCTAAGCAGTTACGACAGCCTGGTATCGCTGCAAGGCGGCGATGAGGTCTGTTACTCCGTCATCCTCCACATGTACTCCTTGCGGGCTATATTTGATCAGGGCTTGCTCGGCACCGCATTTTTGGCGGTCATGCTCTGGTACCTCGCTGCGACGTCGTGCGTGGCCCGAAAAGATCGTCTCGTGATCTTCGCGCTCGCGCTCGCTAACTCCTTCTCCGTGTCATCGGTTAACAGCGAGTTCGGTGTCCTGCCTCTAATGGTTCTCATTGCTTTGCAGGTCGGCGAAAGCGGTTCGGCGGTCGGACGCTCTCGAGGCGTGGCAGCGTCCAGGATGATGGGTGGACCACGTCTCTCGCGTCCGCATTAGGTGCGGCCGCCGATCTAACGCTGACCAGTCCGTGAAAGGGGTCATCCGAAAGTGGGAGCGCAGATCGCGGTAGTGATCCCGTCACTGGGTCGGCCATCCCTGCGCAAGGCTGTTGCAACTGCACGCTCCCAAGATGGCGTCGATTCTGACGTTGTCGTAGTTGTTGCGGACCCTGAAGCAGAGAGAGACGTTCGCGCTCAGTTGGACGGCTTGCCGGCGCGCGTGGTCGTCGCGCCGACTCGAATTACGGGCGGAGCGGCTCGCAATTTGGGAGTCCACTCATCGAGCGCTCAATTCATCGCCTTTTTGGACGATGATGATTGGTGGGAGCCAACCAAATTGGCGTCCCAGCTGCCTGTAGCTGAGGACCTCGTTGCGCGTGGCCACGCGGTTGTGGGGACCCAGGCGGTTTTCCACGCCACGGACGGCCGCGTTCGGATCATCCCCGCGGAACCTTTGAGGGCCGGCGGCGACGTTGCAGATCACCTGCTCCGAAGATCCCGGATTCGCTTCGGACAGGGCTTCATCCAGACGTCGATGTTGCTGATGGATCGCGCCCTCGCAATCGCCGAACCCTGGAACCCCGCACTGCGGCGACACCAGGACTGGGACTTAATTATTCGAACTATCAATCGACCCGATACCGAGTTCGCGATGGTTCGAAAGCCACTCGTACATATCATGCAGGGAAGCGCGCACAGCGTCTCCGTCTCGCCAGACTGGCAAGCCAGCCTGGAGTGGCTATGCGCGGTGTCGGATGCTGTGTCCGGCCGCGCCCGAAGCGACTTCATCACAGCGGTCGCCCTGCGGAGTGCCTTGGCGGCGCGGGACCGCCACGGAGTCCTGCAAGCACTTAGAACGCTCCGTCATGCGCCGCACGCGGCCGCCGTCATCGTCGGGGCTTCCGGCGTGCTTCGCCGCAGATAATTCACCCGCCGAGGCGGCAGCGACAGTCGAGCGGGCGACGAGGGGCGCAACGATGCCGTTTGCGGTTAGCGATGCCCAGCGTTAGCAGCAGGCGCGCCGAATGGCTCCGCTCGCGCCGCGCAAGTTACAGGCGGTCCGCACTGGATCGGTATCGCTCGATCATCTGACTCGAGATGAAGACTACGTTTCCGCGACGGAGGTTCGGACCACCGCTAGGCCACTCCTCAACCTGCTCGTAGATGCCGAAGAGAAAGTAGCCGTGTGGTTCGAGAAATTTCTTCACACTCTCGAATGGGACGTGCGTGTCGTTGCGCGGATTCATCGCCACCTCGGCTTCAACGAGATCAACGCGCTGCCGACGCAACACATCGGTGGCACCCCGGAGAACTTCGAGGTCGAATCCTTCTGTGTCGATCTTTAGCAGTCCTACGTCTGACAGTTGCCAACGGTCGCACAACAAGTCGACCGTGGTGACTTCCACTTCTTCCGTCGCTACGTTTGCGCCAGCTCCGCTAGCCGTAGCGAGAATTCGCGCGCGGTCCGAAGCCTCCGGAGGGCACTCCATCCGGGCCACACCGGGCTGCGCACCGACCGCGGCCTGCAGCTGCCAAACTCTCGGAAGCCGACGCGTGTTCTTGTACAGCTCCTCGAAGGTCGACCGCACCGGCTCGACGCAATAGATATTGCTCCGCGGAAACCGCCGCCGGAAGGCGCGAGTGGACTGACCGACGTTCGCTCCAATATCCAAGATGTTCTCAGGACAGTACGTTGGCAGGCGCCGTTCGATATCCCGAGCGAGGTCGCTGCCGTGAGTAGGCCCGCGAAGTTTCCACCGGCGGACGACTTTGTTGGTCAGCGTCCTAGTGGGCATCGGCTCTGACTCCTCGCATCCTTCGAACCACCGACTTGGCGTGAGCGCCGATTGGGTGATTCGTGACTACCTGTCGTGAGACACCACAGGGAGCCATGAGCGTCCCATTCCCAACCACCGGTCGCCCGGGCAGGACGACCTTCGTCTACGTCTGCCGGGACGCCGCGGGGCTTCATCTCGCGAACGCGCTCGTCCGAGCGGCCGCGTGTCGTCGACATCGATCATGAACTTAAACCTAGGACAGACGCGTCCCCCTGCGCGCGATTGCGGGCGCTGGAGATGTCTCCTGCTAATGGGCGCCTGTCCCCGCGACGACGGCGCGGACTGTCCGCCAAAGGATTGCGAGGTCGTAAGTGAGCGACCAGTTTTCGACGTATCGGATATCAAGTTGCTCCGTCTCAACCCACGAGAGCTGGGACCGTCCACTGACCTGCCACAGGCCCGTCATGCCCGGCTTCACCAGCAGCCGGCGCCGCATGTCGTGCCCGTAGGTGTTGACCTCATCGGGCAGCGGCGGCCGGGGTCCGACCAGCGACATCTCGCCGCGGAGCACGTTGATCAGCTGCGGGAGCTCGTCGATCGAGTACTTGCGGAGCCACTTGCCGATCGGGGTGATCCGCGGGTCGTCGGCGATCTTGAACAGCGCGCCGTCGGCCTCGTTCAGCGGGAGCAGCTCGGCTTTGCGCTCCTCGGCGTCGACGCACATCGTCCGGAGCTTCCACATCCGGAACTCACGGCCGTTCAGCCCGACGCGGGTCTGGCGGAAGAACGGGTTCTTGCGGTCCTGCGCCCAGACCGCCAGGGCGACCGGGACCACGATCGGCGAGATCAGCACGATCCCGACGAGCGCGCCGACTCGGTCGAACACACCCTTGATGACCCGCGACGGGCCGGACAGACGAGCGTGTGCGACCTGCAGCATCGGCGAGTGGCCGGCGGAGCGGATCGTGACGCGGGCGCCGCTGATCTCCGTCAGACCCGAGCAGACGACGAGCTCGGTGCCGAGCGCCTCGAGGCGCCAACTGAGGCGGCGCAGGTCGTCACCGTCGAGGCGCGCGCTGGCGAGCACCGTCACGACCTCGGCGTCGCTCTTGGCGACCGCGTCGACGATGTCGTTCAGATCGCCGTAGGCCTGCAGGCCGGTGTCGAACAGGTCGGACGGGTCCCCCTCGGACAGGCAGGCCCCGACGACGTCCATGCCGTGCGTCTTGTCGGCGCGGAGCCGATCGAGGGTCCACCGGACCGCGCTCGGCGAACCGATGAGCAACGTCCGCTGGACGCAGCGGTCCGACGCCCGCTGACGGTTGAGCCACGCCCGCTGCGCCGCCCGCCCGAGCAGGCTGAGCGCCACCGCGCCGGGGATGGCCATGACGACCCAGCCACGGCTGATCTGCGCCTTGAACGCGTAGGAGACGAACGCGACCGTCGCCATCATCCCGACGCCGGCGTGGAAGACGCGGCGGCAGGCTTCGGTGCCGACTCCGATGAACCGGTGCTCGTAGGCGCGGGAGACGGTCACGAGGAGCACCCACAGGGGCGCGAGGGCCAGCGAGCCGGCGACGTAGAGGGGCGGGGTGGCTTCCCCGAAGCGGAGCCCGAGCGCCAGGCCCGCGGCCGCGAGCGCGGCGGTGATGTCGATGAGGACCGAGAACGCGGTGTAGGTGGTCTGCCACTCGTGGCGGCGGGTGCGGGCGGGCGTCGGGACGGGAGGGGCGAGGTCGAGCGTCAGGTCATCGACGGGCCGGCGCATCTCCGGCAGGCCGTGACCCGTGAGGACACTCATCGGGACCCGCCCGGGGTGGTGAAGCTGTGGACTAGCAAGTGGTGCCGCCTCCCCCGCGACAAGCCCGCCCCCGCGGGTGGTGCCCAATCACTGACCCAGGTGTTTGTCCGATTGGTTCCACCGTGGTGCGAGCCGTCGAATTTTCGCTGAGCAGGGCTATTAAGCGCCCGTATTCCCCTCACTGTCTGTACTCAATTCGGTGGAACTTCGAATTCATCCATTTGGCGCAGTGGAGTGGAATATCCGTCGAATACCGGTGTTTTGTGTGTCCGATTCGCCCAGTAGACGCAGGTTTGACGGGTGAACCGAGCGCGCGAACGCGCCCCGGAGAGGGGTAGTGGCGCAAAGCTCCACGCGGGCCAATACGGCTACCGCATGTGATGTGTGAGACGCGCTCCAGATCGCGGTGCGAAATCTACAGAGAGTCCCCAGGAAAGAGCCGCTTCGGGCTCAGATCGCGACGATCTCCGCGATCGTCTGGACCGCCTCGGCGATCTGCGTGGCGGCCTGGTGGTGAATCTTCTGCGGCCGGCCGATGGGGTCGACGATGGTGTCGTCGTCCGGGCTCTTGACCCGGATCGTGCCCCGCTTGCGGCGGGCGCGGTCGACGAGGGCGTGCGCGCGCTCGACCGGGTCGAGCGGGAGGTCACCGGGGTCGATGGAAGCCGCGAGGCGCGCGAACTCGCGCAGCGCGAACGCCTTCGGCAGGGCCTGCGGGGCGAGCGTCAGGACCGCGACCCGGTGCTCCGGGGTGGCGGTGAGGACGACGTCGGCCCAGTCGACCAGCCAGGCCTCCAGCTGCCGGGAGACGAACCGGTCCGCATACGGGCCGTCGAGCTTCCACGGCTCCAGCTCGCGGCGGGTGTCGGCGTGAATCTGGCGCCCGACGATCGCCTGCGTCCCCGCGCTCCCGAGCGCGAAGCGGGTCACCCCGTCCCCGAGCCGCTCGGCCAGGAAGTGGGCCGTCAGCAGCTCCGCGAACGCCGACCGGCAGATGTTCCCCGTGCAGACGAACAGGATCCGGAACCCGGGGTCGAGCACCCCCGCCGCCTCGCCGTCCGTCCCTCCCACGGCCGAAACCCTAGTGGGGCCGCCGCGTCCGTTTCGGAAGGCGTGCCCGGCGCCCCACATCACGTAGGAGATGCCCGCCATGACGGGGGCGTCCGTGAGCTCGCGGAAGTGACAAATGAGGGGCGAGCGGGGAGGGCCGTTGATCCCCCGGTCGGCGCGATCGCAGACTGCCCCGGGTCAGCCCTTGATCAGCTGCGACACCCGTTGCGGAGAGACCTCGAGCACTGTTGCAATGTCACTGCCGGACCACCCTGCGGCCTTCAACTGTCCGACCAGCCGACGCTTACGGTCCGCGGCTTCCCGCGCCAGTTGCTCCGCGTGGGTCGAGAGGTCGCGAACCTCGGCCAACTCCTTGCCGACATCGCCACTCAGGTTGACCACGAGCCGCACAGCGAAGGAATCCGACGGGAGGTCGGCGACCCAGGAAATGGCCTCCCGGATGTGCTGCTCAGCTTGGGACAGTCGCGCGACCAGCGACACCGCTCCTGGGACCTCGGGCACGGTCAGGCCCCACTGACCCTGAGGTGCACGCTCGGCATGCACGACGAATACTCGCTCGCTCACTTGCGCCACCAACCTGTCCCGAGAACGGACTCCAACTGGCTGAAGATCACGTCACTCATCCGGCCGAAGTCTTTGGTGCTCCGGCTGACAGTGGTCCGGACTCCGCCAACCTCGATGTGAGTGTGCCGGGTGTCTTCGACCTCGACGACCTCAAGGCCTGCCGCTTTGGCCGCCTTGCGGATCTTCCGGAGGATCTCGGCTCGCTTCACCAGCATAATCAATCCCCCCTTGATTTTCAATGTCAAGGGGGCTAGAGGACCCACGTCCCCCGGGGGGTGTCACGACCAGGCGGTGAGCAGGGGCGGTAGCGCTTGTCCTTTGGACTGGCCTTCGTGGAGAGCGGCTGGTCGACGGAGTCATGCTCTTCTCCGCCAGCAGCCGTAGGGATCGGTTCAGCGACGCCTGCTGCAGATCGCTTGCCGCGCGGCCGATGTTCGAGAAGGTCCGCTCCCCACCTCCCACCGCGGAGAGCACCGTTCGCGCCTGGGCCTCGACGGGAAACTCTGGTGGAAGGGCCGTCCGTAAGAGTTGAGCGCCTCCATCATCGCGAGGTCCGAACCGATCCCGATGAGCAGCACCGGTGCGTCTTTCGGCGTCCGACCGATCTAACCGTGGTCGACCTCGAGATCGAACGAACCCGGGACGAGGTAGGTGGGGCGGCTCTCGCTCACTTCAACCCCTCCTCCGGTGGTGGCCTGACCAGGCTGCCGAAGGACGGGCGCAAAAGGGAAGGGCCCGGCTGGATGCCGGGCCCTTCGTCGAGGTGAAGCCCTCGGTCAGGCGATCTTGACGATCGGGAGGTTGTCGACCTCGTCGACGGCGACCTCGTCGGAGTCGAGGTCGATCTCGATCGTGTCGTCGTGCATGGTGAGGTCCAGCTCGCCGGAGGTGCGGAGGCTGGCGACCCAGGCGTCGATCCAGTCGCCGGAGTCCTCGGTCTCGCCGTTGCCGAAGCTCTGGAGCACGGCGGCGGCGGCCTCGAACGCGGCGGCGGTGAGCAGACGCTGGTCCGCGGCCTCGCGCTCGGCCAGCTGAGCCTTCGCGCGCTCGGCGCGGGCCTGGCGGACGATCTCGTCGGCCTCCGCCTTCTCGACCCGCAGCTGGGCGACCTCGGCCCGCAGCTCGGCGGACTCGGCGTTCATCGTCTCGACCTGCGTCTGCAGCGACTTGATGCTCTCGCTCAGAACGGACAGCTGCTGGGTGAACAGCGACTCGTCCCGGCGGCGCATCGATTCCTGCAGCGCCAGTTCGCGGGAGTAGCGCCGGCTGCGGCGGACCGAGTCCGCGACCAGCCCGAGCGCGATCAACCAGGACGCGACCACGGCCAGCCGCAGAACCTGGGTGTCTCCGGAAACGACGGCGAGTACGACCCCCGCGGTCGCGACCGTTCCGACGCTCACGCCGGACACGGTCTTGACGGTGGGGAGCTGCTGGCGATGGCGTCCACGTGTCATGGGCGAAAAAGTAACCGGTGTGACTCACGATTCCGATGAGGCACGCCGAGACGTGAGAGGCGTGTCGCGACTTGTGTGACGAAGCGGGGCGAATCGACCGCGTCCAGCAGCCCGCGAGGCCGGCCCGCGGGGCCGATCTGCGCACTCGGTGGAGTTGGGCACGGGTCGCCGGGCACGGACCGGGGCCGATCTGCGCACTCTGCGCAGGTAGACCCGAGGAGTCAGGCGCCCACCAGGTGCCGAACCTTGGCGGCGTTCGACGGATCGAGGGCGAGCAGGGCGTCACGCAGTAGCAGGGCGCCACGGATCGCAGGGAGGGTGCGATCGACTGCAGGCCCCTTGTCGAGATGCACGCCCGCGCCGAGCAGCCATTCGCGAACCTCTACCCAGGAGTACAGCCGCGCACCGCGCGGACCCTCCAGACCGTGCAGCGGAGCGGGGAATCCGCCCGGGCCGCGCTTCCCTTCCGCGAGGAGCCGGATGGACTCGTACGTCCGGCCGACGCGTTCGGCGATTTCCGCCAATGTCACGGCGTCCGAGTCGACCAACTCGGCGACCCGGAGACCCTCGACCGACTCGGCCTGTCCGACCGCCGACAGGACAGCGTCCAGGAGCGTGTCAGCCTCCCGGTCGACGTCGAGAAGCCCGACCGGGCGGGCTTGGATGCCGGCATCGTCGAGCCCTGCTTCGTACAGAGCGTCGACCTCGTCGTCACTAAGCGCACGGTTGAGCCGCAATCGGAAGTTCCACATGCTCATCGGGCTCATCCCTCCTCGAACTCTCCGGTCTGCTCGGTAACACAGGCGCGGTGCTTGGCGACGAACCGATCGACTTGCTTGGCATGAGTGTCAGCGTTCCGCGGCGTGCTCCAGACCGCGAAGTCCGCTCCACAGGCACACCGAACGACGCCCCACCGATGACCTTTGTGTACCTCCGTGACGACCATGGAGGCTTCACGCGCACCATCGAGCGCCTGCGCGATCGAGTTCTTGGGGTGACGCCCCTTGCTAATCACTGTTGTGCACCATACAACACTGTTGCATAAGACACAACAGCAACTGTCAGCCCGCGTGGTCGGCCCGGGGGCCGGGGAGGCCGGGGCGGTCGGGGCCGTCGCCGTCGCCCCCGGGGACCCGGCAGACGTGCTCGAGGAACAGCGCCCCGGCGATCACCGCCACCGACGCGACCGCGGCCGCGAGCGCGTTCGTCCCGATCTCGGAGCGGCCGGGCTCGCCCCAGTCCCCGGCGAGGAAGAGCGTGTAGCCGCCGTAGCCGCCCGCCATCGCGGCCCCGACCGGCGAGCTCGCCCGTGCCAGGACCACGTACCGCGCGGTCTGCAGCGCGTTCACCGGCCGGGCGTCGGGGCGGCGCTCGGCGATCGCGCGCAGCCGGCCCCGGGTGCTCACGGCCAGGCCGATCAGCACCGCCGCCAGCAGCGCGAGGACGCCGGCGGCCGTGGCCGGGACGCGCGGCAGCGTCCGGCCCGAGCCGTCGATCAGCAGCCCGGCCGAGTACCCGACCGAGCCGGCCAGCACCGCGACCGCGGCGAGGACCGGCGGTCGCGTCGGTCGCAGCACGACCGCGTCAGGCCGGCAGTTCCAGGACGACGTCGGTGCGGCGCAGCGTCGAGGTGTCCAGGTCCGTCAGGAGGTCGGCGATCTTGCCGTGGGTGACGAGCTCGGCGTCGGGCTCGACGTCCCGCCACGGCAGCAGCACGAACGCCCGCTTGTGGGCACGCGGGTGCGGCAGCGTGATCGCCGGGTCGTCCAGCACGCGGTCGGCGAGCGCGACGACGTCGACGTCCAGACGGCGGGGACCGGAGCGGTCCTCCCCCACGCGCGGGCGGCCGAAGGCCTCCTCGACGGCGTGGCAGCGCTCCAGCAGCGTGGCGCCGGACATCTCGGTGTCGACCAGCAGGACCGCGTTGTAGAACTTCCCGCCGTCCTCGGGCTTCTCCGGCTCGGACTCGTACACCGGGGAGACGCTCAGCCCCCAGATGCCGGGGGCGTCGAGGATCGCGTCGATCGCGTTCTGCAGGTTCGTCTCACGGTCGCCGGTGTTCGAGCCGAGCGAGAGCACGGCCCGCCGGATGGGGCGCAGCTGGCCGGTGAGGGTGTCGTCGACGCCGGGCGAGGTGTCAGTCATGAGCGGCTCCGCATGATCGTCACGGATACGTCCTCGAACGCGACGGAGACCGGCGCTTCGGGCTTGTGGACGGTGATCTGCACCTGCTCGACCCCGGGGTCCTCCAGGCACATCGCGGCGATGCGCTCGGCCAGGGTCTCGATCAGGTTGACGGGCTCCCCCTCCACGAGGGCCACGACACGGTCGGCGAGACCGGCGTAGTCCACGGTGTCGGACAGGTCGTCGCTCTTGGCGGCGCGGCGGGTGTCGACCCCGAGCTCCACGTCGACCAGGAACGGCTGCCCGTTCGCCCGCTCCGAGGGCAGGACCCCGTGCCGCCCGAAGCCGCGCAGACCCCGGAGGGCGATGCGGTCGAGCTGCTGCATACGGGCGGTGTCCTCACTTCTCGGCGGGAGAGCGGTACGTGCAACCTACCTGCCCTGGTTCTTCCACGGCACCGGGCAGTTGAGACCCGGCGAAGGGTTAAGTAATCCCTCAGCTACCCCTCGTCGTCGTCGTGCGTGTCCGAGATGACCGGTGAGCCGTGGCGGACCCACAGCTGCCAGCCGTTCTCGGTCCGCCGAAAAATGTTCGTGGCCACGCCTTTTGCCCCGGCGAAGGTCGTGGCGTCGTCCTCGTCGTCGTCGGTGAGGATGTTCTCGACGCAGGTGAGCACCGCGAAGTCCGACCCGAGGTGGACCTCGACGTCCGTCAGGACGAACTGGATGTACGTCGTGTTCGCCATGATCATCGCCCAGGAGCGCAGCACCTCGTCCCGGCCCCGCAGCGCCGGCCAGCCCGGGTGCACGCAGGTCACCGACGCCGCGAGGTCGCCGTTGGCCCAGATCCGGTCCATGCGGTCCAGGTCGCCGGCCTCGAAGGCGGCGTAGAAGTCCTCGTTGAGCTCGATGAGCCGCTGTTCGTCGCTCATCGCGCTCCCGTCCAGGCGGCCGCCACGCGGACGGCGTCGGCGGTCGGGCCCGCCTCGTGCACGCGGACGCAGTACGCCCCCTGCGCGGCCGCCAGGGCCGAGACGGCGGTCGTGGCGTCCTCGCGCTGGTCCACCGGGCGCGGGTGGCCGTCCGCGTCGGGCAGCAGGCGGCCGAGGAAGGCCTTCCGCGAGGCCGCGACCAGCAGCGGCCGGCCGAGGGCGTGCAGCTCGTGCAGGCGGGCGAGCAGGGCCCAGTTGTGCTCGGCGGTCTTCGCGAAGCCCAGGCCCGGGTCGAGGATGACGTGCTCGGGGTCGACCCCCGCGGCCGTCACCTCGTCGAGGCGGGTCTGCAGTTCACGGCAGACGTCGGCCACCACGTCGTCGTAGACGGCGCGGGACTGCATGTCGACGCTCGGGCCGCGCCAGTGCATGAGGACGTACGGTACGCCCGCCGCGGCGACCAACCCGACCATCTCGGGGTCCGACAGGCCGCCGGAGACGTCGTTGACCAGGCGCGCCCCGGCCGCGAGCGCGTCGGCCGCGACCTCGGCCCGGGTCGTGTCCACCGCGACGGGGATGCCGTCGTTCGCCAGCGCCGCGACCACCGGGATGACCCGGCGCAGCTCCTCGGCCGCCTCGATCCGCACCGCGCCCGGGCGGGTCGACTCCCCGCCGACGTCGATGAGGTCCGCGCCGGTGCGCATGAGGTACCGGCCCCGCTGGACGGCGGTCTCGGCGTCGAAGAACTCGCCGCCGTCGGAGAACGAGTCGGGGGTGACGTTGACGACGCCCATGACCAGGCACCGGTCCCGGACCGGCAGGCCGGGGACTGCTCTGTTCACCTGGTCACCGGCGCGGCCCGGACTCCATGATCAGGGCCATCGCCTCGGCCCGTGTGGTGGCGTTGAGCAGGCTCCCGCGCACCGCGGACGTGATCGTCCGCGACCCCGGCTTCCGGACCCCGCGCATCGTCATGCACAGGTGCTCGGCCTCGATGACGACGATCGCGCCCCGCGGCTCGAGGATCCGCATCAGCGAGTCGGCGATCTGCGTCGTCAGTCGCTCCTGGACCTGCGGGCGCTTGGCGAACACGTCGACCAGGCGGGCCAGCTTGGACAGCCCGGTGATCCGGCCCTCCGGCGCCGGGATGTACCCGATGTGCGCGAGCCCGTGGAACGGCACGAGGTGGTGCTCGCAGCAGGAGTACATCTCGATGTCCCGGACCAGGATCATCTCGTCGTGCCCGAGGTCGAAGGTCGTGGTCAGCACGTCCTCCGGCCGCTGCCAGAGCCCGGAGAACATCTCCGCGTACGCTCGCGCCACCCGGGCCGGGGTGTCCTTGAGCCCGTCCCGCTCCGGGTCCTCCCCGATCGCGTACAGCAGCTCCCGGACGGCGTCCTCCGCCCGCTTCGCGTCGTAGGGACGCTTCGCGCCCCCGTCGTCTGCCGGCAGGGAGGTGGGTTGGACCATCCCGTCAGCCTAGGCACTGCCCGGTGACGGGGCCCAACGGCACCCGGTGCGCAGATCAGCACCGGTCCGCGGCCCTAGCCCCGGGCCCAGCTGCGCCGAGTGCGCAGAAGAGCACCTCCGTGCCTGGCCGGCGAGCACGTTCGGGCGACTTATGCACAGGGGCGCACCCCCACGGGGTTGTCCACAGCCCAGGAACGGCGGCGTCCGCGAGGAGGCAGAGTCCGCGCCATGACTTCTTCCGACTTCAGCGATTCCCGGCCGTTCCGGAACTCGGACGCGATGGCGGCGGGGCTGACACGGCGTCAGCTGCAAGGCAGGCGATTCCGTTCGGTGTCACGGGGAGTGCGGATCGCGACCGACGCGCGCCTGGACCTCCGCGCGCGGTGCGAGGCGGCGCGGCTCGTGCTGCCGGACGACGCCGCCTTCAGCCACCAGACGGCGGCGAGGCTCTTCGACGCTCCGGTGGCCGCAGACTCCCGGGTGCATGCCAGCGTGGCGGCGACCGTCGAGCCGCGGATCAAGGGCGTCGTCGCACATCGGGTCCGGGACCTCGGCGCGGTGTGGGAACACGGAGGACTCCGGACAACCTCCCCCGGCCGGACTTTCGTCGACCTCGCGGCGCATCTGGACTTCCCGAACCTCGTCGCCGTCGGGGACGGGTTGCTCCGCGTGCCGTCGGCGCGGCCGTCGTTCGTGACGGCACTGGAGGCCGGCACCGGACGGCCGGGTGTCCGCATGGCGCGGCGCGCCTTCCCGCTGCTCAATCCCCGGGCCGACTCCGCGCCCGAGAGTCACCTGCGGATCCTCCTCGTGGAGAACGGGTTCGTCCCGGACACCGTCAACGAGCCGCTCTACGACGAGTACGGCCGCCAGTGGGCGAAGCCCGACCTGGGCTTCCGGATCGGCCTCGCCCTGGAGTACGAGGGCGCGCACCACCGGAACCAACCCCGCCAGTGGGGGTCGGACATCGCCCGCGTCCTCGACCTCCTCCGGCGGCGCGGGGCTCACCTGCGCTGAGTGCGCAGATCAGCACCGGTTCGAGGCCGCACACCGGGGCTCAACTGCGCACTCGGTGCAGCTGGGCCCGGCGGTTGGGGCCGGCAGCCCGGGCCCGCGCGCCAGCGGGGTGGTTCAGGCGGTCGGGGGGTCCCAGATGGGGCGGCCGGGGAGCCCGGAGTTCGGGTCGGGCTCGTAGGCGGGACGGTTGTCCGCGGGGATCGAGGGCGGCGGGGTGGAGGCGTCGTCGACGGGGGCCCCGTTGGCGAGCGCGATCTCCTTCGGCGTCATGACCGGGGCGCGGTTGGACGGGATGCGCAGGTCCGAACCCGTCCACGCCGGACGCTGGGGACGCCGGTTGAGGTCGCGGAAGATCTCGGCGACCTCCTCCTTGTTCAGCGTCTCCTTCTCCAGGAGGGCGACGACGAGGTTGTCGAGGATGTCGCGGTTGTCGGCGAGGATCTGGAAGGCCTCGTTGTGCGCGGTCTCGATCAGCTTCTTGACCTCGGCGTCGACGATCGCCGCGATCTCCTCGGAGTAGTCGCGCTGGTGGCCCATGTCGCGGCCGAGGAAGACCTCGCCGTTGTCCTGGCCGAGCTTGATCGCGCCGAGGCGCTCGGTCATGCCGTACTGCGTGACCATCGCGCGGGCGAGACCCGTCGCCTTCTCGATGTCGTTCGCGGCGCCCGTCGTCGGGTCGTGGAAGATCAGCTCCTCCGCCGCGCGGCCGCCCATCATGTAGGCGAGCTGGTCGAGCATCTGGTTGCGCGTCGTCGAGTACTTGTCCTCGTCCGGCAGCACCATCGTGTAGCCGAGGGCCCGGCCGCGGGACAGGATCGTGATCTTGTGCACCGGGTCGGTGTTCGGCAGCGCCGCGGCCACCAGGGCGTGCCCGCCCTCGTGGTAGGCGGTGATCTTCTTCTCCTTCTCGTTCATCAGACGAGAGGACTTCTGCGGGCCGGCGACGACGCGGTCGATCGCCTCGTCGAGGGCCTTGTAGTCGATCAGCTTGCCGTCGCTGCGGGCCGTCAGCAGCGCGGCCTCGTTGAGGACGTTCGCGAGGTCCGCGCCGGTGAAGCCGGGCGTCCGGCGGGCGATCGAGAGCAGGTCGATGTCCGGCGCGACGGGCTTGCCGCGCGCGTGGACCTTGAGGATCTCGTGGCGGCCCTGCAGGTCCGGACGCTCGACGGCGATCTGCCGGTCGAAACGACCCGGACGCAGCAGCGCCGGGTCGAGGATGTCGGGCCGGTTCGTCGCCGCGATCAGGATGACGCCGCCCTTGACGTCGAAGCCGTCCATCTCGACGAGGAGCTGGTTCAGCGTCTGCTCGCGCTCGTCGTGACCACCCCCGAGGCCGGCGCCGCGGTGGCGACCGACGGCGTCGATCTCGTCGACGAAGACGATCGCGGGGGCGTTGGCCTTGGCCTGCTCGAACAGGTCGCGGACGCGGGAGGCACCGACACCGACGAACATCTCGACGAAGTCGGACCCGGAGATCGAGTAGAACGGCACGCCCGCCTCGCCGGCGACGGCGCGCGCGAGGAGGGTCTTACCGGTGCCGGGCGGGCCGTAGAGCAGGACGCCCTTCGGGATCTTCGCGCCCATCGCCTGGAACTTGCCGGGGGCCTCGAGGAACTCCTTGATCTCGTGGAGCTCCTGCACCGCCTCACCGGCACCGGCGACGTCGGCGAACGTCGTCTTCGGGGTGTCCTTGGAGATGAGCTTCGCCTTGGACTTCCCGAACTGCATGACGCGCGAGCCGCCGCCCTGCATCTGGTTCATGAGGAACAGGAAGATGACGACGATCAGCACGAACGGCAGCAGCGTCACCAGCAGCGAGACGAAGAAGTTCTGTCGCGGGTTCGAGATGTCGTAGGTCTCGATCGCGCCGGAGGCCTTCTTGTCCTGGAGGAGCTTGCCGAGCTCGGCGCCCTGGCGCTCCAGGTAGGACGCCTGGATCTTGTCGTTCTTGACGTCGCCCTTGAGCTCGAGCTGGATGCGCGGCGAGGCGCCGCCGATCAGCTCGGCCTTCTGGACCTGATCCTTGTTGATGGCGTCAACGACGGTCGCGGTGTCGACCTTCTTGTAGCCGTTCGCCGCGTCGAACACCCGGCTCACCAGGATCACGGCGAGAACGGCCACGATGATCCAGACCACCGGGCCGCGCAGATAACGCTTGACGTCCATCACTGTGACGATACCTGTCGCGGGCCTCCCGAGATGCGGGCTGGCCGGTCAAGGGGTGTGGCTACTGATACACGTGCTGCGCGAGCGTGCCCACGAACGGCAGGTTCCGGTAGCGCTGGCGGTAGTCCAGGCCGTAGCCCACGACGAACTCGTTGGGGATGTCGAATCCGACATATCGGACATTGATCTCGACCTGCACGGCCTCCGGCTTCCGGAGCAGCGTGAAGACCTCCAGGCTCGCCGGCTGGCGCATCTTGAGGTTGCGCAGCAGCCAGGAGAGCGTCAGGCCGGAGTCGATGATGTCCTCGACGACCAGGACGTGCTTGCCGGCCAGATCGATGTCGAGGTCCTTGAGGATCCGGACCACGCCCGAGGACTTCGTCCCGGAGCCGTAGGAGCTGACCGCCATCCAGTCCATCTCCACCGGGGACGACAGCGCCCGCGCGAGGTCGGCCATGACCATGACCGCCCCCTTGAGGACCCCGATGAGGAGAAGGTCCTGCCCGGCGTAGTCGGCGTCGATCTGCTTCGCGAGTTCGTGCAGCTTCGCCTGGATCTCCGCCTCGGTGATCAGGACCCGGTCCAGGTCCGACCCGAGATCGCCCTCGTTCACGCTGGTTCCTTCTCGCTCACGGGGAGTTCTCCTCCGGGGGGCCGACAAAGACGAGCGTCCCACACGATCGGAGCGCGCGGACCGCGCCCGGGAGATCTACCCACCGCTGCCCCCGCCAGGCGATGACCAGCGCGTCCAGCGCCTCGACGTGGCCGGCCGTCAGGTCCCCCGCCGGCGAGCCCGCCGCGATCGCCGCGGTCCGCAGCACCCGGGTCCGGATCGCCCCCGGCTGCTCCGCGAGCCGCACGCAGTCGAGCCCGGCGGGGGCGGCGCAGGCGGCGGCCGCTGCGGCGGCGAGGGCGTCGAGGGCGTCGGCGTCGGCGCGGAGCAGGGTCGCGGTCCGGGCGAGGGCGTCGACGATGCCGGGGCCGAGCGCCGCCTCCAGGGCCGGGAGGGCCTCGTGGCGGACCCGGGACCGGGCGTACGCCGGGTCGGCGTTGTGGGGGTCGTGCCAGGGCTGGAGGTGCTCGGCCTGGCAGGCGAGCGCGACGGTCGCGCGGGTGACGTCGAGCAGCGGACGCCGGTAGCGCCCGGAGCGCGGGGCCATGCCGGCGAGCGACCGGGCCCCGGAGCCGCGGGCGAGGCCGAGCAGGACCGTCTCGGCCTGGTCGTCCCGGGTATGGGCGAGCAGGACGGCCGCCGCGCCGTGCTTCTCGGCCGCAGCGTCCAGCGCGGCGTAGCGCGCGGTCCGGGCGGCGGCCTCGGGCCCCCCGTCGGTCCCGACGTCGACGGCGATCGCCTCCGCCGGGTCGAACCCCCACTCGCGGCCGGTCGCGGCGACCGCGGCCGCCCGCTCCGCCGAGCCGGGCTGCAGCCCGTGGTCGACGGTGATCAGTCCGGCCCGCAGCCCGGCGCGCGGGGCCTCGAAGGCCGTCGCCCGCGCCAGGGCGAGCGAGTCCGGCCCCCCGCTGCACGCGACGAGGACGAGGTCCCCAGGCTCCAGGTCCGCGACCGCGGCCCGGATTGCCCGCCGGATCTCCGCCACCGCCGGGTGGGGACCCATGTCAGCCCGCCCCCGTCGCGGCGCGCGGTGAAAAAAGGGTGACACCCCTTACTGCGCAGTAAGGGGTGTCACCCTTTTTTGAAGGCGGGGGCATCAGGGGTCGCCCGTCAGGGGGCCGGGGCCGAGGCCGGGGCCGCCGGGTGGACCCGGGCGACCCAGGCGGCGGGGTCGTGGAGCTCGGCGAGGCTGGGGAGCGTGGCCGGGGAGTCCCAGACCTTGTTGAACCCCGCCATCCCGACGGCGTCGACGACGGCCGAGACGAACTTGACTCCGTCCGCGTACTGCTTGAGCTTCGCCTCCAGGCCGAGGAGGCGGCGCAGGAGCGCGTCGAGCCCGGACGCGGACTCGCGGCGGCGCTGGAACGCCGAGCGGATCTCCCCGACCGACGGGATGACCTCGGGCCCGACGCCGTCCATGACGAAGTCGGCGTGACCTTCGAGCAGGGACATGACGGCGGTGATGCGGTCCAGCGCGGTCTTCTGATCCGGCGTCGCGACGAGGTCGAGAACCGAGCCCTGCCCCCGCGCGACGTCGCCGAGACCCTGCACCGCACGGCCGATCTGACGGAGCATCGCGGCGGGGTCGACGTCGGTCGCGTCGAGGAACTCGCGGATCTCGCCGCGCACGTGGTCGGCGAGCCAGGGGACGGCGGTGAACTGCGTGCGGTGCGTCTCCTCGTGCAGGCACACCCACAGGCGGAAGTCGGTCGGGTCGACCTGCAGCTCCCGCTCGACGGCGACGATGTTCGGCGCGACGAGCAGCAGGCTCCCCCGCTCCCCCTCCTTCGCGTCCGCGGCCGGCAGGAACGGCTCGTACTGGCCGAGCACCTTGGACCCGACGAACGCGAGCAGCGCACCGAGCTCGGCACCGGTGACCCGCGAGCCGAACGCGCTCATCACCGCGCCGGTCGCGCCCTGGCGCTCCTCGGCCATGCGCTCCAGCAACGGGGCGGAGAGCTCGGAGAACGAGGCGACGTTGACGTCGAGCCAGCGGAACCGGTCGACGACGAGCACGGGCGGCTCCGGCCCGGCCGGGATCATCCCGGTGAAGTCGCGCACGTAGGCGCGGGAGTCGAGCGCCAGCGTCCGCAGCTGCCCGACCACCTGGTTGATCTCGATCTCGGTCCGCCGGGGCGGCGCCGGCATCAGGCGCTTCCCGGTGGCCCGGGCCACGCCCCAGTCGATCATCGCGCCGCCGCTGCTCATGGGCGCAACGGTACGGCCGCCGCGGGGGCGGGGGTCAGCTGCACCCGCACTTGGCGAGAACGCCGGCGACGCGGTCCCAGGTGGTGCGGACGGCGATGCCGGAGCCGGGGCGGACGGCGTCGGCGGCGACGTCGAACGCGAGCAGGCGGCCGGAGGCGTCGAGGACCACGCCGGAGAGGGAGACGACGCCGGTCAGGTATCCGCTCTTCCCGCGCAGCACGCCGCGGGCGGGGACGGCGGCGCCGGAGGTGAACCGCTGCCCCAGGGTGCCGTTGGTCCCGGCGATCGCGAGACCGGCGATCAGCGGCCGCAGCTCCAGGCGCGGGCCGGCCGCGGCGACGGCGAGGGTCTTCGCGATCACCTGCGGCGGGATCCGGTTGTCACGGGAGAGCCCGCTGCCGTCGTGGAGCGTCACGCCGGTGACGTCGATCCCGAGCGCGGTCAGCTCCGCGAGCAGGGTGGCGACGCCGTCGTGAAACGTCCCCGGCTTGCCGCGGGCGATCGCGATCTGCCGCAGCAGCGCCTCGGCGACGTCGTTGTCGGACTCGACCAGCATGTGCTCGACCAGGGCGGTGATCGGCGCGGACGTCACCTCGGCGACGGTCGGCGCCTCGGCCGGCGCGACCCCGGCGGCCGGCGAGCCCAGGACGTCGACGCCCCGCCGCTCGAGCTCGGCGGCGAACAACTGCGCCGTCCGCAGCGCGGGGTCGTTGACGCGTCCCCCGTTCAGCGGCCCGCTGCGACCCTGGTCCGCGGACAGGCCCATGACCGGCCCGACCACGTCACCGGTGTAGGTCCGCGGCCAGTGCGGCGAGGCCGCGGGGCCGGGGAAGATCCCCCCGTCGTACTGGAGGCGCACCGCGGTGATGCCCTCGTCGTTGAGCTCGCGGACGGTCTGCACCGCGAGGTCGACCAGCGAGGCCCGCCGGGGGTAGTCGGGCAGCTTGTCCGTCCCCTTCGGCAGCGAGGACAGCAGCGGGTCGCCGCCGCCGACGAGCACGAGCTTGGCCGGCGGCGCGGGCGGGGCCGTGGCCCCGGGCGAGGGGGACGGCGTCGGGGCCGCGGTCTCGGCGCCCGGCTCGACCACCCGCTGCACGCGGGTGCGGAGCACGGCGTCGGGGCCGAGCGCCGCGAGGATGCCGGCCGCGGTGAGGACCTTCGTCGTGGAGGCGGGCGTGATCGGACGGGAGCCGTCCGCCTCGTAGAGCAGCGCGCCGGTCGCGACGTCGACGACGGCGATCCCGCGCACCCCGCCGAGCGGGCCGGGCTTCAGCAGGTCGGCGAGGGCGGAGCCCAGGCCCGTCGCGGTCGGCCCGGTCCCGGACGCGGGGTCGACCGGGGCGAGGACCTGCGGGACGTCGTCCGGAGCGGTCGGGGACGGTGTGATCTCAGCCGCACCGACGGCGCCGCCCGCCAACGCCGGCAGCAGCGCGAGCGCAGCCGCTCCCGCGAGCGTGCGGTACCGCAGCGGAACCCCCACCTGGCCTCCACTCGTACGACAGCCCGTCGACCCGACCCCACCATGATCAAGCCCCTGCGAGATTATCGAGACATCCCGCCCTACCCCTGCGATTCCGCCACCTGAGGAATTACCTGCGATGACCACGCCCCTGCAGTTCGACGTCACGATCGAGATCCCCAAGGGGCAGCGCAACAAGTACGAGGTCGACCACGTGAGCGGCCGCATCCGGCTCGACCGGATGCTCTTCACCTCGACGCGCTACCCGGCCGACTACGGCTTCGTGGACGACACCCTCGGTGAGGACGGCGACCCGCTGGACGCCCTGGTCCTCGTGGAGGAGCCCACCTTCCCCGGCTGCCTGATCCTCTGCCGCGCGATCGGCATGTTCCGCATGACCGACGAGAAGGGCGGCGACGACAAGGTCCTCTGCGTGCCCGCGAACGACCCCCGCGTCGAGCACATCCGGGACATCCACCACCTCTCGGAGTTCGACCGTCTCGAGATCCAGCACTTCTTCGAGGTCTACAAGGACCTGGAGCCCGGCAAGTCCGTCGAGGGCGCGACCTGGGTCGACCGGGCCGCCGCGGAGGCCGAGATCGTCGCCTCGCGCAAGCGCCTCGCCGACCACGGTGACGCAGCTCACTGACGCACCCCCGCTCAGCACCTCGAAAGCGCAGAACCGCGCACGGATCCGCCGATCCGCGCGTACGGGACTGCGCTTTCGTGCTGTTCAGAGGCCGTCCTCACGGCCGGCGGTGAGACGGGTGCGGCTTCCCGTGCGTTTCGGTTAACACGACACACACAGGGCGGCAACAACCGTGCCGGACTCTGCAGGAGTCCACCGCACGAGCAGGAGCCCCGATGACGATTGCCGCGGAGAGCCCGGGCACCAGCCCTGAGGCCACCACTACCGCCGCCCGGCCGCACTGGATCGACGACTGGCGGCCGGAGGACGTCGAGTTCTGGGAGTCGAAGGGCAAGGACATCGCCCGCCGGAACCTGATCTTCTCGATCTTCTCCGAGCACATCGGGTTCTCGGTCTGGACGATGTGGTCGACCCTCGTCCTGTTCCTCGGCCCGGCCTACGGCCTGACGCCGGCGGAGAAGTTCACCATCGTCTCGGTCGCCGCCGGTTGCGGGTCGTTCCTGCGCCTGCCGTACACCTTCGCGGTCGCGAAGTTCGGCGGGCGGAACTGGACGATCGTCTCCGCAGCCTTGCTGCTGCTCCCGACGCTGGCGACGTTCTTCCTGCTCGAGCCCGGCATCTCCTACGAGACGCTGCTCGTCCTCTCGGCGATCGCCGGCGTCGGTGGTGGCAACTTCGCCTCGTCGATGGCGAACATCAACGTCTTCTACCCGGCCCGGCTCAAGGGCCGCGCGCTCGGGCTCAACGCCGCCGGCGGCAACCTCGGTGTCGCGACGATCCAGATCGTCGGCCTGATCATCCTCGCCACGGCCGGCGTGAACCACCCGAAGATGGTCGTCGGCATCTACATCCCGTTCATCGTCGTCGCCGCGGTCCTCTCGGCGATGTACATGGACAACATCACCAGCGCTGCGAACGAGAAGGGCGCGATGCGGGAGGTCTGCAAGGACGCGCAGACCTGGATCATGTCCTTCCTCTACATCGGCACCTTCGGCTCGTTCATCGGCTTCGGCTTCGCCTTCGGCCAGGTCCTGCTCACGCAGTTCCCGGACCAGTTCCCGACGGCCCGTGACGCCGCGGAGATCACCTTCATCGGCGCCCTGATCGGCTCGATCGCCCGCCCGGTGGGCGGCGTCATGGCCGACCGGCTCGGCGGCGCACTGGTGACGTTCTGGAACTTCGTCGGGATGGCGGTCTTCGCCTCGCTGGTGTGGATCGCCTCGATGCAGGAGTCGCTGCCGTTGCACCTGATCGGCTTCGTCGGCCTGTTCATCACCTCGGGCATCGGCAACGGCTCGACCTACAAGATGATCCCGATGATCTTCCGGGCCAAGGCCCAGCTCGCGGTCGCCGCGGGCGAGGACTCGGCCGTCGCCGACAAGCACGCGCGCCGGATGTCCGGCGCCCTGATCGGCATCGCCGGTGCGATCGGCGCCTTCGGCGGCGTGCTCGTCAACATCGCCTTCCGCGAGTCCTTCCTCCGCAACGGCACGGGCGACGCCGCCTACCTGAGCTTCCTGCTCTTCTACGCGGCCTGCTTCGTCGTCACCTGGTGGGTCTACCTCCGGCCGCGCGACGGCAAGCTCCTCGGAGTCTGACGCCCCGTCACGAGCTACATCACTCCGGGCGAGTCGGCCCCGGGACCGGGAGTTCCCTCCCTCGGTCCCGGGGCCGTTCTCCGTTCGCGGGGTCCGGTCCGAAAGAATTGCGGCCATGGACGTCCTGAGCAGTCGCGTACTGGTGCGCCCGACGGACCACGCCCGGTCCCGCCACTTCTACGAGGAGACGCTCGGTCTCGCGGTGTTCCGCGAGTTCGGGCCGGCCGACCACCCCGGCGTGGTGTTCCACCTGGGCAACGGGCTGCTGGAGCTCTCCGGCTCCTCCGAGAGCGGACCGAACGACGCGATCGCCATGTGGATCCAGGTCCGCAACGTCCACAAGCAGCACGAACGGCTCGAACGGGCGGGCGTCCCGATCCTCCGGCCGCCGGTCCAGGAGCCCTGGGGGCTCATCGAGTGCTGGATCGCCGACCCCGACGGCATGAAGATCGTCCTGGTCGAGGTCCCGGCCGACCATCCGCTTCGCCGGGACCAGCGTCCGTAATGCCGGTAATCTGAGAAAGTCCTCCGACTCGTCCAAGGGGTTTCTCATGGCGGTGCCGATTGTCAAGGTCGCCCAGATCCTCGCGTCCCCCCAAGGCCGCCGGGCGATCAAGGTCGCGAACGAGCAGGTCCGCAAGCAGCTCGCCGACCCTAAGAACCAGGAGCGCATCGCCAAGGCCAAGGAACAGGTCCAGAAGCAGCTCCAGGATCCGAAGAACAAGGAACGAGTCGAGACGCTCAAGAGCAAGATCACCGGTAAGGCGGGCTCAGGCGGCGACACGCCGAGCAAGTGACGGGCCGTCAGCTAAGAGTTCGGCCCACCGGGCCCAAGGGTCTTGACACACCCCCCGGGAACCAGAGGATTGTCCCTCGGACGTGCGTCAAACCCGTGACGCTGCGCTCCGGATCAGTCACAGCACCGCCACCCGCCACTCGCGGTCCCGCCGCTCCGGAAGATGGGACGTCGCTCTCGTGTCCGGTAACCCTGCCGAACCAGGTCTGAACCCCTCCGCCGCCGACGCGCGCGCCCGACTGCAGCGACTGGCGTTCCTGGTGCTGAGCCCCAGCCTGGGACGCCGCCGGCGGGCGTTGATCGCCCACGTCGCGGTGGACCGGACCTACAACGCCGAGGCCCCGTACACCGTCCTGCGCGAGCTGGTCCTGCGCCGCACGCTGGACACCGGCCGCCGCCGCGCCGTCCTCGCCTCCTGCGCCGCCCGGCCCCGGGCGTCCGACCCCGACCTCGTCGGCCTGTTCCCCGCCGCGCGCGCGGCGTACGCGCTTCGGCACCTCGAGGGCCTGGACCGGTCCGAGACGTACGCCACCCTCGCCGCCGCCGGCGTCGGGGACCCCGCCGCGGCGACCACGCTCGCGGACCGCCTCCGCACCCACCCGCGCCCGGCGCTGCCGGGTCGGCTCGGCTAGTTACTCCCGAGTTTCCGGCCCCGGCCCGGGTAGGGCTCTCCCACGTGATCACGGCGCGCCCGAACGGGTTGTGCCCGGAACGAAGGAGAGCGACATGACGCTGCTCAAGACGGTCGACGTCGCCGTCCCCGTGTCGACGGCCTACAACCAGTGGACGCAGCTGGAGGAGTTCCCGCGCTTCATGGACGGCGTCGAGTCGGTCCAGCAGATCGACGACACCCGCAGCCGCTGGAAGACCAACGTGATGGGCGCCGAGCGTGAGTTCGAGACCCGCATCACCGAGCAGATCCCGGACGAGCGGATCGCCTGGACCACGACCAACGGCGAGACCGAGCAGGCCGGCGTCGTCACGTTCCACCGCCTCGACGAGGCGCAGACCCGCCTCACCCTGCAGATGGACATCGAGGGCGGGATGCTCGAGAAGCTCGGACTCGCCACCGGCGTGATCGGCCGCCAGATCGACGGCGACCTGGGCCGGTTCAAGGAGTTCATCGAGCAGCGCGGCGCCGAGACCGGCGGCTGGCGCGGCGAGGTCGAGCGGCCGAAGCCCTGACCAGCGCGCTTCCCCGTCGCGACGAGAGGAGAACGCCATGAGCGGACGCCAGAAGACCGAGGACGACGTGCAGCCCGACGAGGCGCGGGTCGACTCCCGGGCCACCGGGGGTGACCCGGACCGCCGGCACACCGAGGGCGGCACCACCGGGACCAGCCGTGCGGAGGAGTTCGTCGGCCGGGTCGCCGGGGACGAGGACTTCTCCGGCGAGACCGGAGCCGAGCGCCGCGCCGCCGCGGACTGAGCTCGTCGACTGAGCTCGTAGCGTCCGGCCAACTGTGGGCTATAGG